>UQQT01000004.1 GCA_900543395.1 uncultured Oscillospiraceae bacterium
GGCACATTCTCGACAGTCTCACAGCTTGTCGAAAACTACTTTTTCGACAAGCTGAGACGCTTTCTCTTGTGAGGGAAAGCGTTTTTTATGAGGTGTTTAATTATGAAGAAGATTATAGGCGTATGCGCGCTGTATGATTATGAAAAGGAATCTGTATGGATGCTTCCCGGTTATATGAAAGGAATAGAAAAAGCGGGAGGCGCGCCGATTATCCTGCCCTTGACAGACGACAGGGAGGTGCTTATCTCCGTACTTAAAAACTGCTCGGGCGTTCTTCTGACGGGCGGACAGGACGTTTCACCTAAAGTTTACGGTGAAAAACGTATAAAGGAGTGCGGTGAGACGTGCAAAATGCGCGATAAGTGCGAGAAAATCATACTTGACTACGCGCTCGAAAACGATATTCCCGTACTCGGAATCTGCCGCGGAATCCAGTTTTTAAACGCGTATCTCGGCGGAACGCTGTATCAGGATCTCGATACACAGTTTAAAAGTGAAACCGATCATCACATGATACCGCCTTATGACCGCACGGTTCATGATGTCGATATAGTTAAGGATTCGCCGTTATTTGAACTTCTTAAAAAAGACGGAATCGGCGTTAACAGCTATCATCATCAGGCGGTAAAGGAGCTTGCAAAAAGCCTTACCGCGTTTGCATACTCTGATGACGGGCTTGTTGAGGGAGTTTATATGAAGGATAAAAAATTCGTCTGGGCTGTGCAGTGGCATCCGGAATTTTCATTTGAATCCGACGAAAATTCAATGAAAATACTCTCCGCGTTTGTTTTGGCGACTTGATTTTAACAGAATATTAAGTTAAAATCATTTTGGAGGTTTTTATATGAAAGAGCTTGATAAATTTACAAAATGGGCGTGCGAAATTCAGAGTCTTGCGCAGGCGGGGCTTGAATATTCGACGAATATATACGATATAGAACGCTTCGAGAGGCTTCGCGATATTTCCGCCGAAATGATAGCGGAGAAGGCCGATATCTCGATAGAAAAGGCAAAGTCGCTTTTCTGTAACGAAAAAGGGTATCAGACTCCGAAAATAGATACGCGCGCCGCCGTGTTCGACGGAGACAAAATCCTGCTCGTAAGGGAGAACGACGGCAGATGGTCGCTGCCCGGCGGATGGTGCGATTTCGATTTGTCGATTGCCGAAAACACTATAAAAGAGACGAGAGAAGAGGCGGGGCTTGACGTTACCGCCGACAGACTCATAGCCGTCCAGGACAGAAAAAAGCACAACGAACCTCCTTATGTTTACGGAATTATAAAGACATTCATGCTTTGCTCTGCGATCGGCGGTGAATTTAAGGAGAATTCGGAGACGACGGAAAGACGGTATTTTTCAAAATCCGAGCTTCCCGAGAATCTGAGCGGGGAAAAGGTAAACAAGGAGCAGATTTTAATGTGCTTTGAGGCTAAGGACAATGAGAATTGGGAGGTCGGATTCGATTGATGACGGATATCGAAAACGCTGAAAACGCGCTCGAGGGGCATTCGCTCGCTCTGTGCAGGGACGGGGAAATCATAACGAGTGATTTAAGAGGCGTTGCTCCCATGCTGTTTTTTTTAGATAACAATACTAACCTTGCCGGATTTTCCGCCGCCGACCTTATCGTAGGCAAAGCTGCCGCCATGCTGTTTGTAAAGGCGGGTATAAAAGAGGTCTACGCGCGTGTTATGTCTCAATCGGGACTCGATTTTCTCATTCGTCACGGGATAGAATGCTCGTACGGCGCTCTTTGCGAAAAAATAATCAACAGGGATAAAACGGATATCTGCCCGATGGAAAAAGCGGTCGCGGACGTCGATGACATTGACGAGGGAATCGAGAGAATAAAAAATAAGCTCTCATTTCTTCGTTCGATGAAAAAATAAGAGCTTTGAAATTTTATTTTAAATAAGCTTCGAGTCTGTATATCGGCTGACCGAGGTCTGTAAATCTTTTTTCGTACTCGGTCATAATGTTACCCTCGAATGAGCTGTTATGCAAATCGAGCGTGACGTTTTTTAATGCAAAGCCGTTCTGCGAAAATTCCTCTATCGAGTATTCGAAGAAATGCATGTTGTCTGTTTTTTGATGAATCTCCGCGCCGGGGGCGAGGAGCGGTTTGTAAATTTCGAGAAAACGGCGGTTTGTAAGACGGTGCGAGGCGTATTTTTTCTTCGGGAACGGACAGGAGAAATTAAGATAAATCCGCGCTATCGAATTCGGATTAATGTATTTCGGCAGATATTCCGCTCTGCATTTTACGAATTTAACGTTCGTAATTCCCATAGATTTCGCCTTTTTGCACGCTAACATGATGACGTTTGCGTTAAGCTCGACGGCGAGAAAGTTTATATCCGGGTTCAGTTTTGCCTTTTCGCAAATAAACTGACCCTTCCCGCATCCGATTTCGAGCTCGACTCTGTTATCATTTCCGAACAGCTCTTTATAATCAAAATATTCTTTTTTATCGACGGCGGTGTTGTAATTCCTGTCGTCGGTGACGGGGCTTAACAGTATATCCGAGCACTCAAGGAGCTTTTCCTCGAGATTTTTTTTACGTCTCATTCTCATAACGCGTACCTCTTTTTTAATATCCAAAATATTTTACTATAAAACAAAACGTAAATCAATATTGAAAATCGAATTGCAAGAATGTATAATCATAAACGGTGATTGATTATGTATGAAAATTTAAAAGAAGTCAAAAAGGATTCGGAGGAAATATTCGACGGCGTTATTCTTCATCTTTTTAAGGATACCGTAATTCTGCCCAACGGTCAGTCCGCAACGCGCGAGGTCATAAGACATAACGGCGCGGCGGCTGTCGTCCCGATTAACAAAAACGGCGAAGTGCTTATGGAAAAACAGTTTCGATATCCGTTCGGCTGCGTTATGACGGAGATACCCGCGGGAAAGCTCGACAAGGGCGAGGAGCCCGAGACGGGTGCAAGGCGCGAGCTTACGGAGGAAACGGGGCTTACGGGCGGAAAGCTTGTTTCGATCGGAACGCTCTACCCGTCGGTCGCGTACGTGGACGAGGTAATTCACATGTACATAGCGACGGGTTTTACGCAGGGCGAAAATCACCTCGACGAGGACGAATTTTTAGAGACCGAGTGGGTGCATATAGATAAGCTTTATGAGAGCGTTATGGCGGGCGAAATACCCGATTCCAAAACACAGACGGCGATATTAAAAACGTATTGTCTGTATCATGAGGGTAAGCTGGAATTATAATAATATTTAATAAAAAAAAGGAACCGAGTCGATTTTGAACAAGTCCTCATTTCGACCCGATTCCTCTTTTTTATACTTCTTCTCCCCGGGAAAGGGTTTCCGTTACGGGAACCGTAACTTTTCTGTCGTAGCAGGAGAAGATTTCTTTTACTCTGTTTTCGTCGGGCTTTTTCGTAATAAGGCTTACAAGCAGAACGATTACGATTGAGCCGACCATCGCGAGAACTCCGCAGTTGATCGGGCTTTGCAGGAATGAGGGGAATATGCTCTTTGCAAGCATGTTGAGAAGCATGATTCCCGCGCCCCATATAAAGCTTACCCAGCACGATGCCTTCGTGATCTTTTTCCAGTACAGACTTACGAGGAACGGTCCTAAGAATGCGCCGGCGAGCGCGCCCCACGAAAGTCCCATGAGCTGTGCTATGAACGTGATGTTGTGCTTATACTGAACTATCGCGATAACGGCGGAAATTAAGATGAATACCGCTATGAAAATTCTGATTATGAGAAGATTTTTCTTTTCGTCCGTCTTTTTAAGGATGACGAGGTCGATAAAATCGAGCGTGAGAGTCGAGGATGAGGTAAGAACGAGAGAGGACAGCGTCGACATGGAAGCCGAGAGAACAAGTATAAGAGTTATCGCCATGACTGCGGGTGAGAGGGTCGAGAGCATTTCGGGGATGATGGCGTCGTAACCGTTCGATGCTACATCGACGTTGAAAAGTCTGCCGAAGCCTCCGAGGAAGTAGCATCCGCCCGCGACTATTACGGCGAAAAGAGTCGAGATAATCGTTCCGGTGTGAACGCTCTTTTCATCCTTTATGGCATAGAATTTCTGAACCATCTGCGGAAGTCCCCATGTGCCGAGCGACGTGAGAATTACGACATAGAGAAGTCCGCCGGGGTCGGGACCGAAGAATGAGGAGAACACGCCGGGCTGAGCAGAAACGGATTCGTCCGTTACTCTTGCCAGAGCGTCGAGCGAGCCTGTAAAACCGCCGTTTAGTTTAAGAACGCTTGCAATAATGAGCACTATGCCGAAAAGCATTATAATGCCCTGAATGAAGTCGTTGATTGCCGTAGCCATGTAACCGCCCGCTATGACGTATACGGCGGTGAGAACGGCCATTATTATAATACAAAGAGAATAATCAATACTGAATGCCATACCGAAAAGTCTCGAAAGACCGTTGTAGAGCGAGGCGGTATAGGGGATAAGAAATATGAATATAATTACCGAAGCCGCGATTTTCAGCCCCTTGCTGTCGAAGCGTTTTTCAAAAAACTGGGGCATTGTCGCCGAGCCTAAATGCTGGGTCATGATTCTTGTTCGTCTGCCGAGTATGACCCATGCAAGCAGCGACCCGATAAGCGCGTTGCCCAAGCCGACCCATGTCGAAGCAACGCCGAATTTCCATCCGAACTGACCTGCATAACCGACGAATATGACAGCAGAAAAGTATGACGTGCCGTATGCGAACGCCGTAAGCCACGGACCTACTCCGCGCGAACCGAGGACAAATCCGGAAACGTCATTGCTTTTTTTACGGCAGATAAAGCCTACTGCCAGCATGATCGCGAAGAATACGACAATCAGACAGATCAGGAAGATTTTTTCTTTCATCATTTTTCTCTCCTTTTTTTTTGACGAAAAAAAACGGCTGAGATAAGCACAAACTTATCAAAGCCGTTTGTTATTCGTCTAAAATCAACGACATGGGCAAACAGCTTTTACAGTATAATAATAGTAGTAAGAAGTAAACATATTGTTCATCACTGTTTGTTCCTTTCGTTATATTTCGTTATGATGATACAACAATTGACGTTAAATGTCAATAGAAAATTATAATTTTATTTCAAAAGCTCATATGTTCTCATAAATACGCAGACCGTTTTGTCATAGTCCGCGATAACGAACTGCATTTTGCCGTCCGGCGTAAATCTGATTGTAATACCCTCTGTTTCGCAGCCGAAAGCACCGGTTACATTTCTTGTAAAGCAGTCGGTAACCTCGCCCGAGGCGAGATCAATGCTTTTGACGACTTTTTTGCCCTTGGGTGTGTTGGGGTCGAGATTAACATAGAGTTTTCCGTCGAGGCAAACGCCCGCCTGTACTCTGTCAATAGCTTCGGAAAGGTCGATTTTCTTTGCAAAGCTCATGTCTTTAAGATTAAACGCAAGGATGTAATTCGAATTGCGGAACGGTGAAGTGCAGAGAAGTCCGCTGTCCGCGTCGACTGCACACCAGGGGATGCCGTCGGGGAGATATTCGGCGTCAAGCTCATAATATGTACCGGTGTACTCAAGCGTATTCTTATCAAACAAAAGAACGAGCGGATGTTCCTCTGCTCTATCCTCTACGGGTGCATAGATTGTATCGCCGTACACGCTTATTGCACCGATATGGTCGTAGCCTTTTTTCGTAAATTCAACGGGCAGCGCGGAGAGGTTCTTTTTGACAACTTCGCCCGACTCCGCATCAATTTTTGCAAGAGCGGTCATGTAGAATGCCGACATCGCGCCCGAGGTATAAATGTAATCGCTGTCCGCAGAGAGTCCCTGACCTGCCGCGAAAGCCTCGTCGAGAACATACTGTCTCTGCGAAACAAGCTTTGCGTCCGCGTTCGGGGAGGGCATCGGACTTATAAGTCCGCATATTCCCGCAAGAACGGCGACAAGAAGAACTTTTGCGCTTTTAAAATAGGAAAGAATCTTCATTTTTTTAGCTCCTTTTAAGGTTTATAGTATAACATTATACTAAATTTAAGAAAATTTCAATATCTTTATATAAATATTGACTTCTTTTTTAATCTTTACTGTGTTACAATATTAATCGGGGTGTATAATTTATGAAAAAATACGTGATTCTTGCCGTTACTCTCGCGTTGACTCTGTCGGCGTTCGCTTCATGCTCTTCGTCAAAAAATGATTCGGAACCGACCTCGGGCGATATAGCTTCCGTTTTGGAAAATGAGAGCGTTTCCGGCGATTATTCGAATGTACGCATAGATTCGAGAGTCCCGATGAAAGCGGGCGAGTGTGAAATCTATCTTGACGCTGACCATAATTCGGAGAAAAAAGACGGCGACAGCGTGCTTTACTATTCGGACTCCGACCTTGTTATGAAAAAAACGTACAGCGCGGGAAAGCTTATTTCAAAATCAATATATAATAATTATGAAATCAAATTTACTTATACGTATGATTCGAATAACGCTCTTACCGAGGTTTCCGCTTCGGGCGAGGCGGGCGACGGCTCGTTTACTAAAATTTCGATAAAATACCGTTCCGATTCCTCGATAAGCTCGTACGCGTACCTTGCATACGACAAACAGACCGATAATCACGAATTGTACTCTTACGATTTTGACTCGTCAGGCAATCTTGAAAAAGGATTTGACAGCTACGAATCGTTCAGCGAGGCGTTAAACGGTGCTATTCTCGGCAGCTTCGGACTGTCGTAACGGAGGTAATAAGCTGATGAAAAGATTTGTTCTGCTGCCGGTAACTTTTGCTTTGGTATTCGGTTTATGCTCGTGTTCTGTCGGTAAGAATAAAGACGTGCCCGAGCCCGACACGGATTCGCATATTATAGACGACTCGGTAACGTTCACGGCGAGAGACGGCGAGGTTCTGATTGCCGACGGCAGAAATTATTACGTTCTTACATTCGAAAACGACAGGGTTAAGAGTACGTCGTACGCGCTTCATTTCCTTGACCCGGATTCGGCTTCGGCGATGTATGACGCGTATAAAAAGGATATGGGTTCTCTCTATACGGACGTACGTCTCGACGGAACGTATCTTATATTAACCTACTCCGACGAAAACGAGAAAACGCTGAACGGTTTAAGCCGTGCTCTTATTGAACAGACGTACGGGGATATGATTATGAATTAAATATTTTGATTTATAAAGTCAGCGGAACTGCGGATTTAATACTGCGGTTCCGTTTTTTTTTGTTTTAAGTTTAAATATTTTATTCGGTCAAAGTGTGACATATTATACGTCCCTTTTCGCGTATAATTTCATTAAAGGCGGTGAAAAAAATGCAGACCGTTTACATAGATGTGCTTGTTTTGTTAAATTCCGTAATAAGTCTTTTTTTAATATTGATAACGTCGCTTCTGCTTCGGTGTTCTCCGTCTTCGTCGCGAACGGCGGCGGGAACGTTCCTCGGCGGTGCGTATTCGCTTCTGATTTTTGCTCCGGACATGGGCGTTTTTGTTTCGCTTTTAGTTAAACTTCTGCTGTGCGTTTCGGTTGTATCGGTTGTTTTCAAGCCGTCGGGCATTCGGTATCTTATCAAATGCCTGGGAGTCTTTATCGGCGTAAATTTCGCGTTTGCGGGACTTATGATAGGTTTGAAAACGCTTATCCTCCCGGAGGGCATGGAGTACAGAAACGGCGCGGTGTATTTTGATTTCGGATTCATACCCCTTATGCTGGCGGTTGTTATGTGCTATCTGCTTACATTGTTTTTTAATTTTCTTTCATCTAAAACGCGGATGGACAAAATTTACGACGTTTCGCTTCAGCTGGGCGATAAACAGATAGAGTGCCGCGGGCTTCTCGACACGGGCAATACGCTTACCGACCCGTTCACGGGCGAGGGCGTTATGATAATAGATAAACAAACGGCTCAAAAAATAGCCGACGGAGATATCCTCGAATTTATCGATAGCGTACATACAGGCAATATAGATTCGGCGGCTCGGACGCATATAAAGGGAACGAGAGTTCTCCCGTTTTCGTCCGTCGGCGGGCGCGGGCTTATGCCGTCGTTTCACACGGACAGAATTACCGTAAGCGACGGAAAAAATAAAACGGTTATAGAAAACGCGGAAATCGCCGTTTCGAAAGAACAGATGAGAAACGAAACGGGGATACTGTTAAATCCGTATATGATGAGGAATTTGGAGCGGGTCAAAAAATGAAATTTATAAATTTGCTGAAAGAAAAATTCTCGGATTTAAAACAAAAAATCGCAGTTTTGCTGTTTGCGGACGATATTTTTTACGTCGGCGGTCCGCAGACTCTGCCTCCTCCGCTTAAAAAGAAAGAGGAAGAGGAGTGCATGGCACGTCTTGCCGACGGGGATGAATCCGTAAGACAGACTCTTATAGTTCATAATTTAAGACTTGTCGTATACATAGCGAAAAAATTTGAAAATTCGGGAGTCGGAGTCGAGGATCTCGTTTCGATAGGCACGATAGGGCTGATAAAGGCGGTAAACACATTCAGACCCGATAAGAATATAAAGCTTGCGACATACGCGAGCAGGTGCGTTGAAAACGAGATTTTGATGTATTTAAGAAAAACATCGTCTCTTAAAAATGAAATATCCTTTGACGAACCGCTTAACACCGACTGCGACGGAAACGAGCTTCTGCTGTCGGACATTCTTACCTTAGACGGCGAGTGCGTTAACAGAAACATTGAGTATGAGGACGAAAAGAGAACGCTTATGAGAGTTCTCGAATGTCTCGACGAACGCGAGAGACTGATAATCGATATGCGTTTCGGCATGAGAGGGAACAAGGAACATACGCAGAAAGAAGTTGCGGATATTATGGGAATATCGCAGAGCTATATATCGAGACTCGAAAAACGCATAATTTCAACATTAAAAAAAGAAATGGTGAAATTTGAATAAACATATTGATATTTTTCTAAGAAATATTGTATACTGTATTAAACATATTTCTTAGGGTGATGTAATTGAAAAATCCGATCGGCTTTCTGTTTTCAAAAAAAGCGGACGAGGGGTACGTTCCGAATATTGATTTGTTCGCCCATTCCGCAGGTCTGTGCGGTCAGAATATGACGTATTCGTTTGTTTCCGGATGGTGGTTTACGTTCTGTATCGACATTCTCGGAATCGACCCGAGAAAGGTCGGCGCAATTACGTCGATAAGCCGTCTGTGGGACGCGGTAAACGATCCGCTTATCGGTTCTCTTGTCGATAAGATAAGATTTAAAAACGGTGAAAAGCTCCGTCCGTACACGATTATAACGCCTCCGATAATAGGCGTGCTGTCGCTGTTGATGTTCGTTAAATTCAATTTTACACCCGGTGTAATTCTTGCGCTTATGATGGTGCTTTACTTCTTCTGGGATCTTACGTATTCGTTCCAGGACGTTGCGCTGTGGGGACTTATCGCTGTTTCGTCGCCTCATTCCGAGGAGCGTACGAGAGTTGCGCAGTGGATATCGATAGGCGCGGGCGCGGGTGCCGCTCTCGTCGGACTGTTCCCGAACATGCTCGGCGATAACGTCTTGAATGCTCTGCATACTAATATTGCGACGATGTATCTTGTCGGCGGACTTATATTCGGTTTGGGGGGAGAGCTTCTGTCAATGTCTGCCTACAGGCAGAAGGAGCGAATTAAAGCCGAAAGCGAAAAAGCGGATTCCATAAAGGACATATTCAGCGGACTTATGCATAATAAGGTACTGCTTACTATTTCGCTTGCAAGATTTTTACAGCAGGTCACTCCCGTTCTCGACTGGATCCATTTTTTCGAAAGCAGTGTTTCATACGATATCGGTTCTGTACATATTGACGGCGGAAACGCGCAGTTCTTATTCGGACTTATCACGGGTATACCCGGAACGTTCTGCCTGTTTGCGGCTACGAAAATCGTAGATAAGATAGGCGGAAGAAAGCGTCTGCTTGTCTCCTCGCAGATTTTTGCGATAGTGCTTAGAGTTATTTCGTATTTTATAGGATATAAGAGCATAGGTCAGATGGCGGTAGTTATGGTTCTGTATGCCGTAATGCAGATACCCGCCATGATGATGGATATATGCCACCGTTCGCTGATTTCGGACTCTATTGACTATGTAGAGTGGAAAACGGGCGTTCGAAACGAGGGTATCTCGTTCTCGATTCAGAACTTTATTTCGAAAATGCAGTCGGCGGTCACTTCGCTTATCAAGGGCGGAATTCTCTCAATGCTTCACTACGACCAGACGATTGCACGCAAATATAATCAGAATGCGGTATATATCAAATGGCAGTGGCCGATATTCATGCTCGGTCCCGTTGTCGGAGCGGTTATGTATCTTATCGTAATATGCTTTGTCAAGGACGATAAGGCGCTGAAAGAACAGGTTGAACGCGAGCTTAGAGAGCGCAGGGAGCTTCGAGCCAAAGAAAAAGCGGAAGCCGAACAGACCGTTTCGGTTCAGACTTAATTGTTGAATATAAAATGCGATTCCGGGGTATATTTCGGAACCGCATTTTTTATATCATATTTATAATTGTTTCAATATTGTCCGGGTCGTGTTCGATTTCTTTTGAATAAAGTCTCGCGGTATAAGCGATTTTTGCCTTTTGAGTGAGAGAGGATTTATTCCGTTTTGCATAGCGGATTATCGAATTGAGCGAGAAAATGATGAATTCCGCCTTTGAAACGATATCTCCGTCGTTTATTGCTTTGGGAATATATCTGTAAACGAAATATGAGAGAATGTTTTTTAAGAGAATATTGTTTTCGCTGATATCTTCGGGGTCGTTTTTCTCCGAATTTAAAACCTCGCGCCATTCGTCTGTGAGTATTTCGAGGTTTGAGAGAATTTTGTGATAATCGTATTCTTTTATTCTGCAAACCTCCGGTGTGAGACTTTCAGCATTGGAATAATCGTCCGCGTCAATTAAATTCTGAAACTTTAAAGCGAGTGAATATATAAGAGAAAGCGAATTTTCCAAGCTGCTTTGCTCAATGATATGAAAAAGCTTTTCCCTTAATCCGAACAGTGCGGGCAGCAGCGGGTCGTCGATTATATATTCCGGCTCTTCGTCGGTTTCCTTTGTATTGTAAAATGTAAGCGAGGTTTTGTCTTTGAGAATATCAATGACTGCGGGACACGAGAGCGACAGACTTATCTCCGTAATACCGCCGTATTCCTCGACAAAACGGGGGTGCTGTCTGCAAACCTCGCACAGCGCGTTTTCGCCTTCGTTAATTATGATATCGCACAGGTTGTTTTCATTGAGAAACGGACATCTGCCGTTTTTCTGAATAAAGACCGCGTCGGAATCCTCGTCGATTCTTATATTTTCGATTATCGTTTTTCCGAATTCGGTATCATAATATTTATACTGTTCGTAAGTATCGGGGTTAATAATTATCTCCCACCCCTTACAGCACGTGTCGGGACATTTCGAGGCTGTGCATTTAAAAAGAGGGTAATGATCTTCAAATACGTATTTCATCAATATCCCTTTGCGAAATAATGCTCGAAATAATTTATCGCGCAGTTATATCTGTCGCGGTTCCAGTCTGCGCCCATTATGATTACCAAAAGCGCGCGTCCGTCCTTTTCCGCCGCCGCGGTGAGACAGCATCCTGCCTCGCTTGTTGTACCGGTTTTCATGCCCATGGCGTAGTCGTAGTAATAGCCTGAACCCTGCCAGAGAAGCTTATTCGAATTGTCGTATGTAAGCGTCTGACCCGATTCGATCGTTATTGTCTTTCTGTACCATGAGGCGATAAGTCTTAACGTGCGGTTCCAGTATACCTGCTTTGCAATTAAAGACATGTCTCTCGCGCAGGTATAGTGGTCGGAATACGGGAATCCCGAGGGGTTGACAAAGTGCGTGTTTACGCAGCCGAGCTCATTTGCGGTTTGGTTCATAAGGTTTACAAACTTATTGAGTGCGGTCCGATTCGAGAGATTGTAACCGTATAAATATTTAGCGGTTTGAACGGCTATACAGTAAGCGGAGTCGCATCCCGACGGAAGCAGGAGAGACGTTATAAGATCCTTCATAGTCATTCTGTAACCGGGCTTAATATATGAAAGCGACGAATTTGACTCGGTGAGATATATTTCGCTTCCTACGGTTATAACGTAGTCCATGGGTACGTATTTCGAAGCTACGAGAGCCGTCATGAGCTTTGTCATGCTCGCGGGGTATGCCGCAGACGTCGCGTTGTACGAATAGAGCATCTGATCGTTTGTAAGATCGTAAACTACGGACTCTCTGAACGCGTAGCCCTCGCTTCCGAGAACCTTTCCCGAATCGACGGGCTTCATTCTGTCTCTCGTCGTCGGCTGGGGCTTCTTCGTCGTCGGCTGAGTCGTCGGATTGTAAATCGTTTTCGACGTGTCTATGTTCAGAAAATCAATGAGCATCAGACGTACGTCGGCGGCGTTTAATTTGCCGTTGTTGTCCATGTCGAACAGCGACGTATCGACGCTGCCGGGGAAGAATTCGAGTCTTGCCGTAATTCTTAAAAAGATTCTGATATCGGCTACGGTGAACTTTCCGTCGCCCGTAAGGTCGTAATCCTTATAGGAAACGTCGATTCTTACGCTTGTCGGTTCCGCCGCGGACGCTGTCTCCTCGCCTGTGTTTGATTCCGAAGCGAATACGGGGACGGCAAATACGGAAAAAGCGAGAATTACGGATAATATCAGAGATAAAGCGGCGTTAAAAGTTTTTTTCATTATTATATCACGTCCGAAAATTTATTTTTTTGCTGTCAGCGTAAAGCTTTCCTGCCTGCCGTGTCCTGTAATTTTAAGCGTCTCGTCATCAATTTCGACATCGGCAAACGTACATTCCCTGCCTTCTGCCATCGATCTGAATATGACGAACGGCTTGCCGTCTATGAGCATTACCGAGCCGTCGTGATAGTGACCCGAAAATACGGCTCTTATCTTATCGTTACAGCACAGAACGTCCATTATTTTATCTCTGTTTAATATGTAGTGGTTTCTGAACGGGTTGTTTATAAGCTCGCAGTCCGGGTCGGGAATTATAAACGGGAAGTGCGTGAATACGAGAATCCTTTTTTCGCTCTCGTTTACCGTTTTCTGAAACCACTGTATCTGTTCCTCGTCAAGGTACGGCGTGTACCACGTCATCTCATGATCGGGGTACGGCTTCTCGGGGTCGTCCATGGCGGCATCGAGCACGACGCCGAGATAATCGCCCGCGTCGAACGTATAATATCTGTTCGGCATGCCGAGAATTTTGTAATAATCATGCTTGTCCGAGCTTGTGTCGTGGTTTCCTATCACAGAGTAGAATTTACGTCCCGACGCTTTGAAAATATCGGCAATCTCGCCGAGCAGTTCGAGCTGGGGCTTATATTCGGGGTACCCGTCCGCCGTGTCGCCGAGATTAACGATAAAGCCGTTGTCTTTATTTTCGCTCTCAAGAGCCTCTTTTAGCTTTTTTGCAGAGAGAGAGTTTAATCTGTCGCCGTTATTGAGTCTGTCGGAATAGTGCATATCCGTAACGGCAGTAAATTTTGTCATAATAATCGCCTCACAAATATTTATAATACCATAATATAAATTTATTTGCAAACAGAATATACCGATTTTTTGACAGTGTTTTTTGTAGTCTATACACAATTTATTATAAATGTCCATAGGCAAAATGCACATGATAAAAATTTTGTTTTAATAGCAATTAATAACTATCGACGAAAATTAATTAACCGATTGACAATTATAATTTTCCGTCTTATAATTAGCGTGTACTAAAAAACGGTTAGGAGGTTTTACCGATGATAAAGACGTTGGCGGGATGTATCAGAGAGTATAAAAAGCAGACGATTCTGACTCCCGTTTTTATTGTGTTCGAGGTAATGCTTGAGTGCGTTATCCCGTTCATTATTTCGCGGTTCGTCAATGAAATCAAAGCGGGCTGTGACTTTTCGGAGATTTTAAAATACTCCGGCGTGCTTATTTTGATGGCTGTTCTGTCGCTTGTTTTCGGTGCGCTCGCCGGTAATACGTGTGCGACCGCCTCATGCGGATTCGCAAAGAATTTAAGAAAGGATATGTTTTATAAAATTCAGACGTATTCGTTTGAGAATATCGACAAATTTTCGACTGCGAGTCTTGTTACGCGTCTGACGACGGATATTAATAATATTCAGATGGCGTTTATGATGATTATCAGAATTGCGATACGCGCTCCGCTTATGATGATATTTGCATTTACCATGGCGTTTATAATGGGCGGAAAGCTCGCGTTCGTTTTCGCGTTCGAGATTCCGTTTCTTGCGTTCGGGCTTCTGATTATCGGAAGAAAGGTTATGCCTTTGTTTAAAAAGGTTTTCAGAAAGTATGATAAATTAAACGAGTCGGTACAGGAGAACGTAAAGGGTATGCGTGTTGTCAAGGCGTATGTCAGAGAGGATTATGAGAATAAAAAATTTGCCGCAGCTTCCGACGACGTGCGTTCGGATTTTACAAAGGCGGAGAAAATTCTTGCGCTCAATAACCCAATGATGCAGTTCTGCATGTACTGCACGATGATAGTCGTTCTGACTCTCGGTTCGTATCTTATAATTACGACTACGGGCTCGGCTATCGATGTCGGTCAGCTCTCGTCAATGCTTACATACGGATTTCAGATTCTCTCGTCTCTTATGATGCTTTCCATGATAATCGTTATGATAACCATGTCGGGAGAATCGGCAAGGAGAATTACAGAGGTTTTAAATGAGGAAAGCACTCTTAAAAACTGTGAGAATCCCGAGCATACCGTAAAGGACGGAAGCATCGATTTCGACTCTGTAAGCTTCAGATATTCGCGCAAGGCGGAGAAAAACGCTCTCGAAAATATAAACCTTCATATAAAGTCCGGCGAGACGATAGGTATTATCGGCGGTACGGGTTCGTCGAAATCGACTCTTGTTCAGCTTATATGCCGTCTCTACGACGCGACCGACGGAACCGTCAAAGTCGGCGGCCTTGACGTTAAGAAATACGATATAGATTCGCTTCGAAATCAGGTTGCTGTCGTTTTGCAGAAAAACGTCCTTTTCTCCGGCACGATTAAGGAAAACCTTCGCTGGGGCAATAAGGAAGCGACTGACGAAGATATGAAGGAGGCGTGCAGGCTTTCCTGCGCCGACGAATTTATAGAAAAGTTCCCCGAAAAATACGATACGTATATCGAGCAGGGCGGCGCGAACGTCTCCGGCGGTCAGAAGCAGAGACTCTGTATCGCAAGAGCCTTGCTTAAAAAGCCCAAAATTCTGATTCTCGACGATTCAACATCCGCAGTCGATACAAGAACCGACGCGCAGATAAGAGACGCGATGAAACGGTACATTCCGGATACCACTAAAATAATAATAGCGCAGCGTATTTCCTCGGTTCAGGACGCGGACAGAATCGCAGTCATGGATTCCGGCAGAATAACCGCCGTCGGAACGCATGACGAGCTTCTTGAGAATAACGAAATATACCGCGAGGTATATGAGTCGCAGAACAAGGGAGGCGAGATCGATGAATAAGCCGAATTTTCCTAAAGGCGGACGCGCTCCCGGTCAGTCCGCGCCGAAAGGCACTATGGGCAGAATTATAAAAACCGTGTTCGGATTTTTTCCCGTTCTCGCTCCGGTAATCGTTTTCTGTATAATATTCAACGCCGTTATAAGCTCGATTCCGTCGATATTCATGCAGAACGTTATCGAGATTATCGAACAGCATTTTAAAACAGGCGACTGGGCTGGCGCAAAACCGCAGATTATAGAAAAAGTTACCGTTCTTGTGGTTCTTTACGTGCTGTCGCTTATCGCGGGATTCGTTTACACGCGTCTTATGGCGATAATGACTCAGGGCTTTTTGTGCAAAATGAGAGACAAGATGTTCTCGGGTATGCAGAAGCTGCCGATAAAGTATTTCGATACGCATAACCACGGCGATATCATGAGTTATTATACGAACGATATCGACACGTTAAGACAGATGATATCGCAGAGCTTTCCGCAGTTTCTCACATCTGCGATAACCGTTGCCACCGTTTTCGGAATCATGATGTATTACAGCGTCTGGCTGACTCTCGTAGTCGTTTTCGGCGTTGCGGTGATGATTCTCGTTACAAAGAAAGTCGGCGGTAATTCGGCTAAATACTTCATCCGTCAGCAGATAGCCATAGGCAAGACAGAGGGCTATATCGAAGAGATGATGAACGGTCAGAAGGTCGTCAAGGTTTTCTGCCATGAGGACGAAGCGTGTAAAAAATTCGACGGGATAAACGACGGACTTTACCGTGACGCTCAGAGTGCGAATAAATTTGCAAATATGCTCATGCCCATTCTCAATAATATAGGAAACGTACTTTATGTTATAGTTGCGGTGACGGGTGCGGTTCTAATGCTTACGGGGGCTGAGAATATAAGCGTTTCCGGAATGGCGTTCAGCATAAGCATTATAGTTCCGTTCCTTAATATGACAAAGCAGTTCTCGGGTAATATAAGCCAGCTTTCACAGCAGGTCAACTCCGTTGTTATGGGTCTTGCGGGCGCGGCGAGAGTTTTTGCGCTGACTGATGAGAAGCCCGAGACAGACGACGGCTATGTAACGCTTGTAAACGCTAAGGAGGACAACGGCGTTCTTACAGAGTGCAAAGAGCGCACGGGCGTATGGGCGTGGAAGCATCCGCATGAGGACGGCACCGTAAGCTATACGCGTCTTGCGGGCGGCGTAACGCTTGACGACGTTGACTTCGGATATTCGGAGGACAAGCTGGTTCTTCACAACATCTCTGTATACGCAAAGCCCGGTCAAAAGGTTGCGTTTGTCGGAGCTACGGGTGCGGGTAAGACGACGATTACGAATCTTATCAACAGATTCTACGATATCGCGGACGGAAAAATACGCTACGACGGTATCAATATAAATAAGATTAAAAAATCCGACCTTCGCCGCTCGCTCGGCATGGTATTGCAGGATACAAATCTGTTTACCGGCACGGTAATGGACAATATCAGATACGGCAGGCTCGACGCGACAGACGAGGAGTGCAGAGAGGCGGCATGTCTTGCCGGAGCGGACGATTTCATCACGAGACTCCCGGACGGATACGACACGATGCTTTCGGGCAACGGCGCGAATCTCTCACAGGGTCAGAGACAGCTTATATCGATAGCTCGAGCCGCGGTTGCCGATCCGCCGGTTATGATTCTCGACGAGGCGACGTCGAGCATAGACACGCGTACGGAGTCGATAGTTCAGCGCGGTATGGATTCTCTGATGAAAGGCAGAACCGTATTTGTAATAGCACACAGGCTTTCGACCGTTAAGAATTCGGACGTTATAATGGTTCTCGACGCGGGACGTATTATCGAACGCGGAAGCCATGACGACCTTATCGCAAAGCGCGGAGTGTATTATCAGCTTTACACCGGCGCGTTTGAATTGGAATAGCAAAAGACAGCCGAACCCCATAAGCCCAAAACGCACCGTTTCCATAGATGCAATCCGCTGTATTTCGGGTGCGGAGCAGTTTAGATTCATCATATTTTCGTTTCGACTCTCTTTTTGCTGTAATACTTGAAATGCCGGGGATATTGTGATAATATATCCTCAGCATTTTTATTAAGGAGATTTTTCAGTATGAGTTGTTATTTTACAAAGGACGGCGCGCCTTTTATTCCCGAGAGCATCAATCCCGAGCTTGTAAAGATCTGTGCCGTTATAATCAAGAACTGCCATCTTAAGGTTAAATATCAGATGAGAACGTCGGCTCTTTCCTCCGCATTAAAGGGCGGAAAGTCCGAGCATATGAAGGAGACCGCGCTTAAATGCATTGAGAAGAATAAGCCCGCTTACAATCAGGATATGTCCCTTACGGGCGTTAAAATTGCCGATATAGACGATTCGTTCTTTGATGATAAGGACGACGCGTTTTTCGCTTCGACTCTTAAACTTCTTATCGACTTTGCGGCTATAAATACCGTAGTCGAGGCGGGACTTATACAGCTTCTCGCCGCCGCATGCGAAAAGCAGACCGGTACGCCTCTTAACAAGACGTATTTCTTCACGAATCAGACCGAGGTTCTCGACGACCCCGACGACGAGGAAGAAAACGAAAATACGGAAGAATAAAAAAATATTAAAAAAGTCTCGGAAAACAGTATTTCCGGGGCTTTCTTTTCGGTCAGGGCATTTTTACGCTCTGTTAATTCTGTTTTCTTACTATCCTGTACTCGTCGTCCGCGCGGTAGTACGGACAGTTATAATTTGAATACGTCATAAACCTTAACATGTCGTCCTCGTCCATGTCGACGTCGCAGTAATACTCCTGCATTTCCTCGTCATAGCAGAGATTTTCACACGTATCGCAGTCGGAACGAAGCGTCTTTTTTGAGTCATTATCCATCGAATCCTCCGAGGATTTTTTTCGTTATTATAACACAGCATCATAATAATTGCAAATGTCAATATAAAGCGTCAATTTAAAAGATTGTATTTAGTTTTCCGTACTTTCCCGTATCTTATATTCAAGCTTTGTCATTTCCTCTTTGAGCAGATTCAGTGACTCTTCTTTCGAATAGAAATACGGCGAGGCTATGAGATAGTTCATGAAATCTATCAGCTCGTTGTTTATATCCGTGTCGTCAATCGAGATGTTCGCGTTGCCCGTAAAGTTTGTAAGGTAGCTGTACAGGTACGAGATAACATGTTTTCTGTCCGAATATTTGTCCGTTATGTCAACGGCGATTTTGTTCGAGAATACGCCCTCTTTTGACAGACGAAAGTCATGGGAGTCATCGCTGTAATACTCGATCATCGATTTATAAATTTTCGCCCTGTTTTCAACAGTCAGCGGATCGGCGTATTCCGCGGGCATCTGGAAAACGATGCCGTCGTTCGTAAACTTCTGCATGCCCTCATATGAGTGAATGACAAACGTGCTTTTCTGTGCCTTTTTTATCGCCTGATAATATTCGTACGTCGTGTCTCGCAGAAAGTTTCTGTTAGGTACGTCGGGCTTTGCTATCTGATCCCACATGTCAATCGTCATGAAAAACGTTATGCAGAGGTCAGATTCGATCGTATACGCGGTTTTCTCCGTATATGGGATTACTTTCATTAGATTGTTCTTTACGTCCATGATGTTCTGCGAAATAGAAACTATGCTCGTCATGCCCTCTATCGCCGACAATATCTGCCCGGCATAAATATCGGCAAAACGCCGGTTTTTAGCGACAAATCCGCACGACAGGTCACCCGAGGCGAACAGGCATAGTTCGTCCGTCACATAGTAATAAGGAAAAATGATGTCACGGCGTTTTTCTATGTCGGAATTTGCACGGGAATAGTATATTTTATATCCTTTGAGCATAAATTCGACCGATGTTTTGACGGTTTTTGAATGATCCGAACCGGAACGCGCGGAGATAATCTGTTTTATGTCGTAATCCCCTCGGTTTTTCGGCAGTGAGTCAAATATGTCGCGGGTTATGGACTCGTCTATGTTTGTGTAAATCCGTTTGTTTTCCGCATTCGCGGTTTCGTAGGCGGTTACGGCGTACAGTGATTTTATCAGTTCGTTTCGCGAAGCAAATCTCGTAACGGGTTCGGTAAATTCAACTGAAATTTCGACTCCGTCGGAATCGGATTCGCTTTTTTCTCCGCTTTTCTTATTCGATATGAAAAGCTCCGTATAGTTGTTGAATTTTTCGAGTCCGAAGTTCATATCTATGTATGCGAGTCTTATTTCTTCGTTTTCATCCTCGGTCGGGTCTATTGCTTTTAAAATTGCGTCAAGCTTTTGAGGTGTGACAGTCCGCTGTCCGTTTATTATTTTAAGCAGGTGAGTGCGTTCGATACCCGTGATTTCGGAAAGACGGTAAACCGTAATATTATGTCTTTTTAAAGCCTGTTTTACGGCTGTCTGAAATTGTTCCAAATCTTTTCTGTCCTTTCCTAAATTCTTGCCAAAATGTGTATATACTTCTAATATTATATTATTATCTTGAAAAGATTTCAATGTGTAAAATGATACAAATTATTACAATAAAACCGTTAACTGTGACAAAATAATTGTGTGCAAAATACAGAAAAACCAAATTTTACCGTTTTTTTTTTTACAGTGATTTTATCAATTATGTTATATATTTACAGTGTAGTTAATAATGTTAAAGTAACTGATAAAACTTGACTGTTGATTAATAACAAATATTTTATTCTGAACCCAGTGACAAAGCCATTTTTTATAGAAAGTTAAATTGTCACATATTGTACAACGGACATATTTATTGTAGAATATATACGTAAGCAAGATTGTCTGACAATCAACTCTTACAACATTATATTAACGCAAACCGAAACGTCCGAGGTCTTTTTTTGACCTCGGACGTTTCGGCATATATTTATATGATAGGGTATTGTTTTTCAAATGTTTATAATATTGTTACAGTAAAACCGCGTCGCAGTAATCGCCGTTTGCCGTTGTGATTTTAACATCGGCGATTTTGCCTGTCAGACACTCGTCCGATAAAACGCGTACGGGGGTGTAGTTTTTCGTATATCCGCACTGATACCCGTTCTTGGGCTTTTCAAAAAGTACCGAGAACGTTTTGCCCTTGAGTTTTTTGAAATTTTCGCTCCTGATTTCTTCGCAAGCCTTAGTCAGCGCGGCGGCGCGTTCCTCTTTCTTCGACTGCGTTATCTGATCCGTCATTTTTGCCGCGCGCGTTCCCTCTCTTACCGAGTATGGGAATACATGAACCTTTTCGAAGCCTATGCGCTTTGCAAATTCTACGGTTTGATTAAATTCCTCCTGAGTTTCGCCGGGGAAGCCCACGATAATGTCCGTCGTCAGCGAGCAGTCCGAAAATGTTGAACGAAGTTTATTTGCAAGGCGTTCGTATTCCTCGGAATCATAGTGGCGGTTCATGCGTTTTAATACGGAGTCCGAACCGCTTTGAAGCGAGATGTGAAACTGCGGGCAGAACTTTTTGCACGAAGCGATTTTTTCTATAACCTCGTCCGTCAGATGGTCGGGTTCGAGTGAGCCTAAGCGTATTCTTTTTATTCCGTCGGTATTCTCCGCCGCGATTATGGGTTCCGCGATGTCCGTCCCGGTGTCGTGACCGTATGCGGACAGATTGATTCCGACGAATACGACCTCGGAAAATCCCTCTTTTGACAGCGCGTTAAGCTCTGCCTTAATATCCTCCATGGGCTTTGAACGCGAACGTCCGCGCGCCTGCGGGATTATGCAGTAGGAGCAGAATCTGTTGCATCCGTCCTGAATTTTTACGAATGCGCGGGTGTGTCCCTGAAAACGCGTAATGATTCCGCCCGAATATTTTTCGTGATTTTCGTGTTCTTCAATGTCGTTGATTCTCGAATGAGTCTTAAAATATCTCTTTATTTCGGAAGAGAGCATATAATTTTTTTTATTTCCGAGAATTATATCCGCCTGAATAAGTCCCGAAGCTTCGTCGGGAAACGCCTGCGGAACGCATCCCGTCAGCACGACGACGGACGACGGGTGATTTGATTTGAAGCGTCTGACAGCCTGACGCGTTTTTCTGTTGCTCTCAGCGGTTACGGTGCAGGAATTTATTATATAAACGTCCGCGTCCTCCTTACTGTCGACTATCAGAAATCCGTCTTTTATAAGCTGTTCGGTCATCTCCTCGGTTTCGTACTGATTGACCTTACAGCCGAGTGTATAAAACGCCGCTTTCATTAAAAAGCCTCCGTTAAGTTTAATTCAAGTTTTTATAAATGTTCGTTTAACCTCTTGATTATACTATAAATACAATGAGTTTGGCAAGATGTGATTTTTAAAACGAAAAAAGCATATAAATTCCGTAAGGAGTTGATATGTGTGAAAAGATCGTTAATTATCGCGCTGAGCCTCTTTATGAGTTTAATACTCGCATGGAGCTGTGCGGGAGTCGCAATTTCAAAGGAAGAATTCGAAATACTGTCCTCGTTTTCAAATTCTCTGCCGGAAAACGCCGAGACCGTCGACGCGTCGGTGGCCGCCGTTTCATCGGCGCCCGAAACGAGCGCGAAAGCCGTTTGCCTTATGGAGAAAAGCACGAAAAAGGTGCTTTACGCTCAAAATGAAAAGGAAAAGCTGTACCCTGCGTCGGTTACGAAAATTATGACTTTGCTTCTCGTCTGCGAGAGCATCGATTCGGGCAAAATATCGCTCAAGGATACCGTGACGGCAAGCGACGAGGCTTCGTCCAAGGGCGGAAGTCAGATATGGCTCAAACCGGGTGAGACGATGAGTGTTGACGAACTGCTCAAAGCCGCCGCCGTTTACAGCGCAAACGACGCATGCACCGCGCTGGGCGAGCACGTGAGCGGGAGCGAGACCGCGTTTGTAAATTTAATGAACGCGCGGGCGAAAGAACTCGGCATGAACGACACCCATTTCGAAAACTGTACGGGTCTTGACGATTCGACGACGGAGCATCTTACGACGGCGTACGATATCGCGCTGATGTCAGCGGAGCTTTTAAAGCACGATATTATAAAAAATTATTCGACTATATGGATGGACACGTTAAGAGACGGACAGACCCAGCTTGTAAACACGAATAAGCTCGTCAGGTTTTATAAAGGCTGTACGGGGCTTAAAACGGGCACCACGTCAAAGGCGGGATGCTGTGTGTCCGCCTCGGCACAGAGGGACGGCATGGAGCTTATCGCCGTTGTACTCGGCAGTTCGAATTCGAACGACAGATTTTCGTCTGCGAGAAGCATGCTCGACTGGGGATTCGCAAACTACGAAATATACACCCCCGAATTCGACAAAAATGCCGTTCATCCGATAAAAGTCAACAGGGGAGCCGAGGATTACGTATCTCCGATAGTACCCGTTCCCGAGCCGATTCTAATTAACAAGGGTGAGTCCGAAAATATAAAAGCCGAAATTTCGCTGTCCGATTCAGTCGACGCTCCCGTTGAAAAAGGCGCGAAGATCGGCTCGCTTACCGTCACACTTTCGGATAAAACGCTGTCAAGCTATGATATCGCTGCCGAAAAGGATGTCGGAGTCCTCACGTTTTCGCTTGCATTTAAACGAATACTGCGCTCGTTTGCAAATAAATAATATTTTTTTGTTAAAATGTCCGAATTATTATTGAAATAATTTCGTTATCATAGTATAATAGCTACACATTATAGATTAAATTATAATCAGAGGAATTGAAAATGGCACTTAAACTTAACTGTAAATATCTCGCGGATTTTGTCAGCGAGGATGATATTAAGGCGGCAGAAGACGAAACCCGTTCGGCTTATAACAAGCTTTACGGCGATAAGGCTTCGGCCGCGGGAAACGATTTTCACGGCTGGCTGACTCTCCCCGCCGATTATGATAAGGATGAGTTTTCGAGAATTAAAAAAGCCGCTTCGAAAATTATTTCCGATTCGGATGTACTCGTAGTTATCGGTATCGGAGGCTCGTACCTCGGAGCAAGAGCCGCTATTGAGTTCTGCAAATCGAAAAATTACAATCTCACCGCAAAAGGCACACCGCAGATATTCTTCGCGGGCAATTCGTTAAGCCCGACGGAGCTTTCCGAAATCATTGCCATATGCAGGGATAAGGATTTTTCGGTAAACGTTATTTCAAAGTCCGGAACCACCACGGAACCCGCCGTAGCTTTCAGAATATTCAGAAAAATGCTCGTTGAAAAATACGGCGAAAAGGAAGCCGCAAAGCGTATTTACGCGACGACCGACAGGGCGAAGGGAACTCTTAAACAGTTAGCCGACAGAGAGGGCTATGAGACGTTTGTAGTTCCCGACGACGTAGGAGGCAGATACTCCGTTCTTACCGCTGTCGGACTTCTCCCCATAGCCGCCGCGGGAATCGATATCGACAGACTCATGCTCGGAGCCGCCGACGCTATGAAGAAATACGAAAACGACGATGTTCTTTCAAACGACTGCTGCCGTTACGCCGCGATAAGAAATATTCTCTACCGCAGGGGTAAGTCTTTCGAGATGATGGTAAGCTACGAACCCGACTACACCATGATGAACGAGTGGTTCAAACAGCTTTTCGGCGAGAGCGAGGGTAAGGATCACAAGGGTATTTTCCCGGCTTCCGCTATTTATTCGACCGACCTTCATTCTCTCGGTCAGTATGTTCAGCAGGGCGAGAGAAAGCTGTTCGAGACAGTAGTTGTATTCGATAAGCCCAAATGCGACATCACGATAGAAGAGGACGCGGAGAATCTCGACGGACTTAACTTCATTGCAGGAAAAACGATGTCATACGTTAATTCCAAAGCGTTCCAGGGTACGGTTCTCGCTCATTCGGACGGCGACGTTCCCAACATTATATTAGAGCTTGAAACCATGGACGAATATAACCTCGGCGAACTTATTTACTTCCTTGAAAAATCGTGTGCGGTATCGGGCTACATGCTCGGAGTCAATCCGTTCAACCAGCCTGGAGTCGAGAGCTATAAGAAAAACATGTTCGCTCTGCTGGGCAAGCCCGGATACGAGGAGCTTGCGGGAAAACTCGCAGAAAGACTTTCAAAATAAAAGATATTATCATACTAAGGATATTATCATTATTAATATACAGTTTAAAGGAGAAATCATTATGATTACATTACTCACAGGAACCAAAGGCAGCGGAAAGACCAAGAAGCTTATCGCTCTTATCGACGAGGCTCTTAAAAGCTCCGACGGAAACGTTATCTGCGTAGAAAAGACCGACGATTTAAGACATTCGGTCAACTACCGTGCAAGACTTATTTCCGCAGACCATTACGACGTAAGCGGTTACGAGGCATTTTACGGACTTCTCGCCGGAATCTGCGCGAGCAATCACGATATCACCGATATCTTTGTAGACGCTACTCTCCGCATCGGCTCCCGTGATTATGACGAGCTCGGCGAATTCCTTAAAAAGGTTAACGCGCTTGCTAAGGATTCCGAAGTTAAGTTTACGTTCACCGTTTCCACCGAGAGTGAGAATATCCCCGCGTCCGTACTTGATTTCTGTGAACTGAAGTAAAAATTTCGGTTTGAGCTTAAAAAAGTATTGACAAATCAGCTCAATAAATATATAATAATGTCTGTTCGTATTTTAGGAGATTTTGTATATGATTCTGGAGCTTGAGGCCATTTTTAACGTCGAGAATTCGGAAAAATCGTTTGACTACGGTTTCGATATCGACGACGAAGGTTTTGACTCTCCGATCAGAGTGTCGGGCAGAGTCAGAAACAACACGGGTATCGTTTCCCTGTCGGCAGAGGCTCGCTATTCCTATTCCACTCGGTGTGCCAAATGTGCAAAACCCCTGAAATCAGACAGATCCGTTAAGATAGAACATTATCTCATATCTCATCTTAACGACGAGGATAACGATTTGTTTATTCTTGTCGAGGATATGAGGCTTGATCTCGACGAGCTTGTCAGGGAGGATATTTTCCTCTCAATGCCGACGAGATTCTTATGCTCGAAGAACTGCAAGGGCTTATGTCCGATATGCGGCGCGGATCTGAACGAGGGAAGCTGTAACTGCAAGGCTGCGATTGATCCGAGACTTGAGGCGTTGCGCGCTCTCCTCGATGAATAAATTATTGTTCTGTACATTTTTAGGAGGTTATTAATATGGCAGTACCTGCAAGACGCGTTTCTCACGCAAGAAGAGACAAGAGACGTTCAAGCGTTTGGAAGATGGAAGGTCCTTCTCTCCAGAAGTGTCCTCAGTGCGGCGAATATAAGGAATCCCATAAACTTTGCAACAACTGCGGTTACTACAACGGCAGAAAAGTTATCGAAGTCGAGGACTGATACTCCCGTTATTTGTTTATTGGCATAAAGAGGCGGAGAAGGCATAATTCCTTCCCCGTCTTTTAGTGTTGTCTGAAAATATCTTTAAGGAGGGTGCGTTATGTCCGTCTGCGTTAAGACCGTTACTGACGGTTCACCGGCATATAAAAAGGGAATAAAACCGGGTGATAATATCGTATCGATAAACGGACATGACATTTTCGACGTTCTCGACTACCGTTTTTACGCCGACGCGCGTATTTTGAATATTGTATTATCGGACGGAAACGGCAAACGCGAGGTGAGAATCAAATCCGTCGGGGGAGTCGATTCTCTGGGGCTCGATTTTGAAACGTACCTCATGGACAAACAGCACAGCTGTAAAAATAAATGCATATTCTGCTTTGTCGACCAGCTTCCCAAGGGTCTTAGGAAAAGTCTTTACTTTAAAGACGACGATTCGAGACTGTCGTTTCTGTTCGGAAATTACGTAACGCTTACAAACATGACCGAACATGAGACGCAGAGAATTATCGATATGCACATAAGCCCCGTAAACGTTTCGGTTCATACGATGAATCCGGAACTCAGGGTTAAAATGATGGGTAATCCGAATGCGGGCAAAAGCCTTGATATATTAAAACGGTTTGCGGCGGCGGGAATTAAGCTGAACACACAGCTTGTACTGTGTCCCGGTATAAACGACGGAGATGAGCTTCTTTACTCTCTTAGGGAGCTTGCAAAGCTTTATCCGAGCGTGCAGAGCGTGGCGGCGGTTCCCGTCGGACTTACCCGTTTTAGGGAGAAGCTTTTTCCGCTTACCATGTACACGAAGGATACGGCGAGAGAAGTTATAGATATCATTGATTCGTTCAATGAAAAAATGAAAGAGAAAACGGGCGGGAATTTCGCGTATGCGGCGGACGAATTCTATTTGAAAGCCGGACTCAATATGCCCGATTATTATTATTACGGCGAATTCGACCAGCTTGACAACGGCGTCGGAATGTGGACGCTTACAAAACACGATTTTAATTCGGCGTTATCTGCGCTGGACGATGACGAAATAAAAGCCGTCGGAAAACGAAGAATTGCCGTTATTACGGGTGCCGCGGCGGCTCCGCTTATGAAGGAGCTTGCTGTTTCGATTAATTCGAAATGCCCCGAGGTCACCGTCGACGTTTATACGATAATAAATGATTTCTTCGGTCATAATATCACTGTGGCGGGACTCGTGACGGCGACTGATATTTTAAATCAGATCAAGGATTTATCTTCGTACGACGAGGCGTTTATTCCGTCCGTCATGATTAAATCGGAGGATGAACCGATTTTTCTTGACGATACGCCTCTTTGCGAGGTTGAAAAAAAACTGAACGTAAAAATCACCCCGACAAAATGCTCGGGTGACGATTTATTATATACATTTCTGGGAATTTGAAAGGGATGAAAGCATGAGCAAGCCTGTTGTTGCGGTTGTAGGCAGACCGAATGTAGGAAAATCGACGCTTTTTAACAAGCTGTGCGGTAAACGACTGTCGATAGTCGACGATACCCCCGGCGTAACGCGCGACAGAATTTACGGAGACTGCGAGTGGAGAAACAAAAAGTTTATGCTTGTGGATACGGGCGGTATTGAACCTGATTCGGACGATATTATTTTATCGCAGATGCGCCGTCAGGCACAGCTTGCTATTGACAGTGCCGACGCGATAATTTTCGTTACCGATATAAGAACGGGTGTTGTTTCGACCGATATGGAGGTAGCCTCGATTCTTCAGAAATCGGGAAAACCCGTCGTACTCTGCGTTAACAAATGCGATACGATAGGTGAACCGCCCCTTGAATTCTATGAATTTTACAACCTCGGAATAGGCGAGCCTATCGCGGTTTCGGCATCTCACGGTCACGGCACGGGCGATCTGCTCGACGCGGTATACGAATATATCGGCGACAAAGCCGAGGAGCCCGAGGACGATGACACCGTTAAGGTTGCGATCATAGGCAAGCCCAACGTCGGCAAATCGTCCCTTGTAAATAAGGTCTGCGGTGAGGAACGCACGATAGTTTCAAATATCGCGGGTACTACGCGCGACGCGACGGATACGTATGTCGAAAACGCGTCGGGCAAATTCGTACTTATTGACACCGCCGGACTCAGAAGAAAGTCAAAGGTCGACGACCAGATCGAAAAATACAGCGTAATGCGCGCCGTTATGGCGGTTGAACGTGCGAACGTATGCGTTATAATGATAGACGCGACGGAGGGCTTTACGGAGCAGGATTCAAAGGTCGCGGGTATTGCTCATGAACAGGGCAAGGGATGCATCATCGTCGTTAACAAGTGGGACGCGGTCGAAAAAGACGGAAAGACCATGGATGTTATGAGAAAGAAGCTGATGAACGACTTTTCGTTCATGTCATACGCGCCGATAATTTTCATTTCGGCAAAAACGGGACTTCGTATCGACAGACTGTTTGAGCTTATTAAATTCGTCGACTCGCAGAATGCAATGCGAATTACGACCGGCAGACTCAACGAAGTTTTAGCCGACGCGCAGACGAGAGTTCAGCCCCCTACCGATAAGGGCAAGAGACTGAAGATCTACTACATGACCCAGCCCTCGACCAGACCGCCGACGTTTGTCTGCTTTGTTAATAATAAGGATTTGTTCCATTACAGCTATCAGAGATATATTGACAATCAGATCAGAGCTGTATTCGGTCTCGAGGGAACGCCGACACGATATATAATCCGCGAACGAGGAGAATAAGGAAATGTTAAAAACGCCCGGACCGCAAAAAGCGATTGTGTATTAAAAAGGTTTGCTTTTTGCTATGAACCAATCTCACCGCTCGGCGTACCTGTGTACGCCGTCGGGCAAGCCTCAACCGCCGTTTTCGACGGCGTTTTCGCTTCGGTTGATTCATTCCGAACGCTTTTTCCTATTTCCTTATTTATAAAACGTGCTGTAAACAGTCTGCGTTTAGAATGAATAGTGAAGAATATCGGTGCAAATCCCGTCGGATTTGTCATTAATAATATGATTACACGCTGCATATATATAATAGAGGTGTTAAATTATTATGAGAATATGTATTTACGGCGCGTCGAGCTGCGTCATTGCGTCGTCTTTTATAGATGAGGCGGAAAAGCTGTCAAAGGCTCTTGCAAAAAACGGGCATTCTCTTGTGTTCGGATGCGGAGCTAACGGTCTGATGGGTGCCGCCGCGAGAGGTTTTTATTCAGAACACGCGGAGATTATCGGCGTTGTTCCGAGCTTTTTCAACGTTGACGGGATTTTGTTCGATCATTGTACGAAAACGATACGAACCGAAACCATGCGCGAGAGAAAGCAGATTATGGAGGACTTGTCCGACGCGTTTATAACGACGCCCGGAGGTATCGGAACATTCGAGGAGTTTTTCGAAATGCTCACCCTAAAACAGCTCGGCAGACACACAAAGCCCATGATTCTTTATAATATAAACGGATATTATGACAAAATGCTTGACATGCTCAACACGAGCGAGGACGAGAAGTTTATGAACAAAGAAACTCTCGGTCTTTTCACCGTGCTTACAGCACCCGAAGATGTTATTTATTATCTTGATAATTATATCCCGCAGAGCTGTACTCCCGAGCAAATGAAGCATATTTACACAAAGAAATAAAGAATTCCGATGCAACGGAAGTGAAAAGATATGGATAAATACGCTGTTTTTCTCGATATAGACAACACTCTTTACTGTGACGGCGCGGTACCCGAGCGTAATATCGAGGCTATAAAACGTGCGAGAGAAAAGGGACATTATGTCTTTATAAATACGGCGAGAAGCTACGGCTTTATGCCGAAAGACTTGCTCGAAACCGTAAACGTAGACGGCGTTGTTTCGGGTATCGGAACCGATCTGCGTTTTCACGGCGAGCAGATTTTTTCCCGCAGTATGCCCGTGGATGAGCTGTACTCGCTCGTTAAGCATTTTTTTGACAACGACGACGGAAGTACGGTTATATTCGAGGGTGAGGAAAAAAGCCTGTCGATAAACTGCGACGAATGGCATAAGGACAGATGTCTGCCTCTTACGTCGCCCGGGCAGATATATACGGATTATAAGGATATCAAGATTTCAAAAACGTTCTTTGTCCGCGATTATACCGATTCGGAGCGTGAGGAGTGGGGAAGCAAATACACGCTTTTCCGTCATAAGACGTATTCGGAATTCGTTGATAAAGGATTTTCTAAAGGCGAGGGACTTAAACGCATGGCTTCGCTTGTCGGCGTGCCGATCGAACATTGTATTGCAATGGGCGACAGCGCAAACGATATCGATATGCTTAAGGTCGCGGGTATCAGCGTGGCTATGGGTGACGCCATTGACGAGGTTAAGAAAATCTGTACATACGTCTCCTGCGACTGTAAGGACGGCGGAGTCGGACAGGCGATTGAGAAGTTCCTTTTGTGAATTCAATTGATAAAAAGTAAACAGCGGTAAAACCGAAATTGGTATTACCGCTGTTTTTTTATCAGTTTAATTTTATTTCTGTTCCGCCGAAAACGTTTTGCGCGTTTACGAATATTGTCGGTGCGTCGGCGGGCAGGTTTTTATTTGACTTGTCCGTTGTGCCGCCGACTATGCTGTTTGATTTCGAAACAACCTTTACATAGCCCGGGACGAAGATTTCAACCCCTCCGAACGTCGCGTTAACGGTGACGTTTACGTTTTCGCGTATTACTGCCTGTCTTAAATCGACTTTTATCGAGCCGAATACCGCCGAAAACTTACCGCCTCTGAATTCGTCGGTAAAATGGAGATTCTGCTGCGCGAACGTCGCGGAATATTCCTCGTATCCCGTACTTCCCGGGGCGGGCTGTACGAATTCGTCGCTCTGCTTCCTTGCGGAAATATTGTTTACGAGTATTCCGATTCCGATAACCACAAGAATTGCAGGGAATATAAGAGCCTTGACAAGCTTCATGTCCGCGTACTGCGAGGCGAGCAGTATGCATCCGATTATTAAAGTTATGAGCGAAAACGTTTTGTTTTTATCCGTTAAAAGTCCTATTACCGACGGAACTATTATAAACAGCGTCCACCAGCCGTCGAATAACAGCTTGACGTTAAGTATTCCCGTCGAGTTAAGTCCCCACAATACGCCGACCGCGATTATTGCAAGTCCCCAGAGAATTCCCTTAAATTTTTTCATGTTCTCCGCTCCTTTATTTATTAATATCAAAAATAATATATCATAATGATACTGATATGTCAATAAAAAAGACTCCGCCGAAAACAGCGGAGTCAAAATCGTTATTATTCCGAAATCGGTGATTAGCCGAGTTCTGCGAAGTACTTGATGGTTCTTACCATCTGGCTGGTGTAGGAGTTCTCGTTATCATACCAGGAAACAACCTGAACCTCATAGAGATCGTCGGCAATCTTGGAAACCATGGTCTGAGTAGCGTCGAAGAGTGAACCGTATCTCATGCCGATAACGTCGGAGGAAACGATAGCGTCCTCATTGTAGCCGAAGCTCTCGGAAGCGGCAGCCTTCATAGCAGCGTTGATGCCCTCCTTGGTAACGTCTGCGCCCTTAACAACAGCGGTAAGGATAGTGGTTGAACCGGTCGGAACGGGAACTCTCTGAGCAGAACCGATGAGCTTGCCGTTAAGCTCGGGGATAACAAGACCGATAGCCTTAGCTGCGCCCGTTGAGTTGGGAACAATATTTGCCGCGCCTGCTCTTGCTCTTCTGAGGTCGCCCTTTCTGTGAGGACCGTCGAGGATCATCTGGTCGCCGGTGTAGGCGTGGATGGTCGACATGATACCGCTCTGAATGGGAGCGTAATCGTTAAGAGCCTTAGCCATGGGAGCAAGGCAGTTGGTGGTGCAGGAAGCTGCGGAGATAATCTGATCGTCAGCGGTAAGAGTCTTTTCGTTTACGCTGAATACGATGGTCTTGAGGTCGCTGCCTGCGGGTGCGGAAATAACGACCTTCTTTGCGCCTGCGTTGATGTGAGCCATTGACTTCTCTTTCGAGCAGTAGAAGCCGGTGCACTCGAGAACAACGTCAACGCCGATCTCGCCCCAGGGGAGATTGTTAGCGTCTGCCTCTTTGTATATAGTAAGGGTCTTGCCGTCTACGGTGATGGTGTTTGCTTCGTCGTCAGCGGTAACGGTGTGCTTGTTCTCGCCGATTCTTCCGCAGTAACCGCCCTGTGCGGTATCGTACTTGAGAAGCTGAGCAAGCATTGAGGGCTTGGTAAGGTCGTTGATAGCAACAACGTCGTATCCCTCTGCGCCGAACATCTGTCTGAATGCAAGACGTCCGATTCTGCCGAATCCGTTAATAGCAACTTTAACTGACATATTAAATTTCCTCCATTTTTTAAGCTGTTCGCTTTTTTTGCGTCTATATTTTATCTCTAAATTAAAAAATATTCAAGTGGTTTGTTAAAAAATTAACCCTTATTAAAAATATTTGGTAAACTCCTACAAAAACTACTACCGACACTGACGGATGAATATATATTTTAAAGGACTGAAACGATGAATTTTCAACCGAATTTAAAGATTTTGAGCGAAACGGTCGGCGGTATTGCTGTGAATGAAGAAAACGAACCATATATCAGAGAGGCTCTGCATGCGGTTTTCAATGCCGATGACGATTTGAGCGAGGACGAGTATAAACGTCTCTGCAAAAAATTTACCTGTCTTAAATTTATGTCAATGTCAAGCTCGGGGCATGAGCTTGACAGGTACGGGAATCTCGCATATTTTACGGACGAGCTGATAAGCGCGGCGGCGGACGTTCTGAAAAAGAGGGGAACTGCGGTGACATTTGAATGCGAAAACGAAAATATGTTTGTTACGTGCAATTTCGAATATGCGTATTACTCCGTGATTTCGCTGATTCGTTCATGCGTTGAGAGCGGAGCCGAAAATATATGTGTGAAGCTTTGCGAAAATCAGAACGGAGTGTCTTTATTCGTTTTCTCCGACGGCGCACTTCGTGAAAAAACGGATTCGGACGTGTATGCTTTCGCGTCTCTCTACTCGGGCACGGTTCTGTCATGCATTTCTGATGATAAAAACGTTACCGTAATAAAAATCGCCCCCGGAACCGATCCGGAGGCGGAGATTGCCGTGTACGACACGGATTTTCTGTTTGACAGAATGAGTCCCGTTTATATGGGACTGGGTATAAGATTATAAATTTACAACATTTATGGGCTGACCGTCGCAGAACGCCTTTATATTTTCCTCAAATATATTCATAAGCCTCTGCCTTGTCTCAAGCGCCGCCCATGCTATGTGCGGGGTAATAATACAGTTTTTCGCAGTGAGAAGCGGGTCGTTTTCCTCGGGCGGTTCCTTTGTCATAACGTCGAGTCCCGCGCCGGCTATGACCGAATCGTTAAGTGCGTCGGCAAGGTCTTTTGAATTTACGACGGGACCTCTCGACGTGTTTATAAGAAACGCGTTCTTCTTCATTTTGCTTAAGAATTCTTTATTGACAAGTCCCGTTGTTTCAGCTGTCAGCGGACAGTGAAGCGTTACGAAGTCGGATAAGGCAAGAAGCGTATCGAGGTCTGTGTATTCGATATAATCCTCTGCGCCGGGGTGAATTCTCGGGGCGTAAACGAGCGTTCTCATGCCGAACGCATGCGCTTTCTTTGCAACGTCCTTTCCGATTCTGCCGAAACCGATAATTCCTATCGTCTTGCCGTCGAGCTCGTAAAGGGGTGTGAGGTGATATGTAAAGTCGGGGTTTTTGCTCCAGTCTCCGCGCCTTACCGATTCGCTGTGAAGCGAAACGTGTGTGCAGTGCTCGAGCATAAACGAGAAAACGAGCTGTGCGACCGCGTGAGTGGAATATGCGGGTATATTGGAAAGAGGAATCGAACGTTCTTTTAATTTTTCCGCGTCGACTACGTTGTAGCCCGTAGCCAGTGTGCAGACGAATTTAAGCCTCGGAAGGGAATCTATCATCCCGGCTGTCAGCGGAGTTTTATTTGTTACAAGGATATCCGCGTCCTTACTGCGTTCGTAAATGAGTTCGGGTTTCGTTCTGTCGTAAATTTCGGTTTCGCCGTATTTATTCAGAAAATCCCAGCTTAAATCTCCGGGATTCTGTGCGAAAGCGTCGAGGATAACTATTTTCATTTATATATCACTCCCGTAATTGTTTTTCTAAATTGTAGCATAAAAATTCCCCTTATACCAGTATTATTTTTAATTATCATATAAATACTTGATGTTTTTAGATTTTTTTGATAAAATAAATTGGATAATCCTCTGAAAGGCGGTGATATCGGGTTTGGATAAGATGAGAGTATTTCGCAAAGTGTTCTATATTACGGGAATATCGTTTCTTATAGGAGCGGTAATCCTCACTCTGTGGTGCATATTCGCACCGATTGATACGCTTTCGGAAAAGTATAACGAATATCTTGTATGGCTTGCCGACCTCGAGCTTAAAATTGCCGCCATAGAGAGCAAGGGCGTCGTTGTGCTTGTACTGTTTATGCTGTTTTTCGTAAAATGCGCCGTGCCTTTGTATCCGTTCTCGATACTGTTTGTCGCCAGCGCGATGGTGTTCGAGCTGCCCGTCGCCATGCTTATAAACTGTCTGGGAATGATTCTTATTATGACGATAAAATACGAGGCGGGCGTGCATCTCGGCGGAGGTAATCTTAAACGTCTTATCAGAACGAGCAGGGTTGCTACGGAGCTTGTTGAAACAAAGGGCAGAGAACAGACTTTGATTCTGTTTTTGATGCGCCTTGTTCCGATTATCCCGATAAACGCGGCAAGTCAGCTTTACGGGTCGCTCGATTACGACTATTGGAAATTTTTAATAGTTTCCGTAATCGGATATCTCCCGCAGATGCTTTCGTTCAGTATTATCGGACGCAACGCGAGAAACCCGTTTTCGCTGGGATTCATTATCCCTATTATAGTTCTTCTCTTCGTTTCGGGCATAGCTTTGCTTGTGCTCGGCGGGGTGTTTGACGTTATTAAAAAAGTAAGGAAATAAAATATAAAGGAGTAAATATTTATGTCTTATAAAGATACTTTAAAGAAACTCGAGTCGTCCCGGTACGATTCGTTTATGAAGAAAATATATTTTACCGATGAGAAGGTAAAAGAGGAGAAAGAGAGATATAAAAAGATTCTCGATTTGTACGTTTCGCTTTACGGTGAGGACGGGGATATCAGATTCTTTTCCGCCCCCGGCAGAAGCGAGGTATGCGGAAATCATACCGACCACAACCGCGGTAAGGTAATCGCCGCCGCCGTCAATCTCGACGCCGTAGCCGCCGCCGCAAAAAACGATGAAAATATCGTAAGGGTTAAATCCGCGGAGTATACGAAGTCCGATATTATCGATATTTCCGTTCTCAAGCCCGTTGAAAAGGAAACAGGCTCGTCGGCGGCGCTTATCAGAGGCGTTTGCAGAGGATTTGCCGACAGGGGATATAAGATAGGAGGATTCAACGCCGCCACGGCTACGCGCGTTCTCTCGGGCAGCGGACTTTCATCCTCCGCCGCGTTCGAGGTTCTTATCGGAACATGTCTTAATTATCTTTATAATGACGGAAAGGTCTCCGCGGTCGAAATCGCGCAGATAGCACAGTTTGCGGAGAACGAATTTTTCGGCAAGCCCTGCGGACTTATGGACCAAACGGCGTGCTCTGTCGGCGGATTTGTAAATATCGACTTTAAAGACCCGGCGAATCCCGTTATTACGCCGATTGATTTCGACTTCGCTTCCTGCGGACACAGTCTCTGCATTGTCGATACGAGAGCAAGTCACGCCGACCTTACCGACGAGTACGGTGCTATCAGAAGCGAGATGGAGTCCGCCGCCGGATGCTTCGGCAAAACGGCTTTGAGAGACGTGGACGAGAAAGAATTTTTTGAGAATATAAATATTGTAAGAGAAAAAGTAAGCGAGAGAGCGGCATTGAGAGGGCTTCACTTCTTCGGCGAGAACAACAGGGTAGACAGGCAGACCGAGGCTCTTTCAAAGGGCGATTTCGAGGAGTTTAAGAAGCTTGTAATAGAGAGCGGTTATTCGTCGTATATGTATAATCAAAACGTATTTTCCGCGAAGTCTCCGCTTAATCAGCCGGTTTCGCTTGCGCTCGCGGTCAGCGAATACATATTAAAAGGAAAAGGAGCGTGGAGGGTTCACGGAGGCGGTTTCGCAGGTACGATTCAGGCTTTCGTTCCCTCGGATATGCTCGACGTTTATAAAACTGAGATCGAAAAGGTTTTCGGCGAATCCGCATGCTACGTGCTTAACGTAAGACCCGTAGGAGGATGCGAGATCAGCTGAATAAAACCGTTTCGTATTTTATGAGGAATAGAAAATGACAACGGAAAATAACAGACACTATAAAGCTTTGGAGCTTGATAAAATACTCGTTCGGCTGTCCGAATTCTGCTCGTGCGAGGATTCAAAATACGAAGCCTTACACATAGAACCGCAGACGGACATAAGAAGCGCGCAGAAGCTTTTGGACGAGACCGAATCGGCTTATATTCTGCTCGCCAAATTCGGCGGACCGTCGTTCGGCAGTCTTAAAAATGTGAGCAATTCTCTTGCGAGAGCCGCCGCGGGCGGAGTCCTTTCGATAAGAGAGCTTATGACGATATGCGAGGATTTGCGGGTTATCCGTTCGCTTTACGAATGGAGACACAGACAGTCGGGCGTAGACACGGGTATCGATACGAAATTTTCGGTTTTGAGACCGAATAAATATTTCGAGGATAAAATAAACACGGCGGTTCTCAACGAGGACGAGCTGTCGGACAACGCCTCGCCCGCGCTTGCGGAAATAAGACGGAAGATTCGCAGACAGTCATCGTCCGTACGTGAAAAGCTTGACTCGATAACGCGTTCGTCGGCGTATCAGAAATATTTGCAGGACGCGATAGTAACGCAGAGAAACGGCAGATTCGTAGTCCCCGTCAAGAACGAATACAGAAACGAAATTCCCGGACTCGTCCACGACACGTCGGCGAGCGGAGCGACGGTATTCATTGAACCCATGAGCGTAGTCGAAGCGAACAACGAGATACGCGTTTTACAGGGCAGGGAGCAGGACGAAATCGAGCGGATTCTCGCCGAACTTTCGGCGGAGGCGGGCGAATTCGAAAACGAGATAAAGTACAGCTATGAAATTGCGTGCGAGCTTAATCTTATATTTGCAAAAGCTCAGCTTGCATATAAAATGAAAGCGTCCGTCCCCGTTCTTAATAATATAGGTATAACGGATTTAAAGCGCGCGAGACATCCGCTTCTTGATAAAAACAAGGTCGTACCCGTCGATATCAGACTCGGCGAGGATTTTGACTCTCTCGTAATAACGGGACCCAATACCGGCGGTAAGACGGTTTCGATAAAAACGCTCGGACTTATAACGCTGATGGCTATGTGCGGACTGATGATTCCCGTCGCAGACAACAGCAGGGTATGTATTTTCGAGAATATATTTGCCGATATCGGCGACGAACAGAGCATAGAGCAGTCGCTGTCGACGTTTTCGTCGCACATGGTAAACATCGTCGACATTTCGAAGCAGGCGGATTCGTCGAGTCTTATTCTCATAGACGAGCTGGGCGCGGGAACCGACCCCGTAGAGGGTGCGGCTCTTGCAGTGGCGATACTCGAGGATTTAAGAGCAAAGGGTGCAAAAATAGCCGCTACGACGCACTATGCGGAGTTAAAGGCGTACGCCTTGCAGACCGGCAGGGTAGAGAACGGATGCTGTGAATTCGACGTTGCGACGCTTCGCCCGACATACAGATTATTAATAGGCGTTCCGGGCCGTTCCAACGCGTTCGCGATAAGCGAAAAGCTCGGAATCAGCCCGTCGGTAATTTCGAGGGCGAGAGAGATGGTTTCGGGCGAGAGCATACGGTTTGAGGACGTTATAGATTCGCTCGAATCGCGCAGAGCCGAAATGGAAAAGGCGAAAGCCGAGGCGGAGGAATTAAGACGGCAGAACGAAGAATTAAAGAAAAAAGCCGAAACGAGACTTGAAGATATAGAAGAAATGCGCCGTAAGGAATTCGACAAAGCGCGTTCGGACGCATTGAGACTCGTTGAAAACGCAAGGCGCGAGGCGAATTCTCTTATGTTCGAAGTCGATAAGCTTAAAAAGGAGCTTAAAAACGGCGGACGAAACGCAGAATTCGTACAGAAAGCGAAGTCGCAGATCAAAAAGAGTATGGCGGGCGTGGATTCCGCAGTAAATCCGGTTACCGAGAGTGCGGATGACGGTTATGTTCCGTCGAGACCGATAAAGGTCGGCGACACCGTAAAGCTTGCGGGTATGAACAGCGAGGCGACGGTTCTCTCGCTTGCGGATAAAAACGGCGAAATGGAAGTTCAGTCGGGTATCATGAAGCTCCGTGTAAAGGCGGACAGGTTACGTCTTGTCGAAAAACCGAAGCAGAAAACCAATAGCGGCGTAAAGCGCGTCGGCGAGAGCCGTGTAAACGCGGATGTAAGCACGCGGTGCGATTTGAGAGGTATGACGAGCGAAGAAGCAATAATGACTCTCGATTCGTTTATCGACAGCATGGTTATGGCGGGGCTTAAAGAGTTTACGATTATACACGGCAAGGGAACGGGCGTTCTGCGTTCTGCCGTTCAACAGCATTTAAAACGTCATCCTCAGATAAAATCATACCGTCTCGGAACATTCGGCGAGGGCGAAAACGGAGTAACCATAGCCGAGACAAAATAATTGTCCGAAAGACGAAAAAAATTCTTGACAAAGATATTTTTTTGTTGTATAATACCGCCTGTAAAGCAATTATTCTTTACAGATGTTGCTTAAAATCCGGCGTTTCGTGCCGGAATCCGAGGGAGGATTTCTGCGGTGGCTAAGAATCTGGATATCATCATGCTTCTTGACGTATACGGCGACATGCTCACCGTAAAACAGAGAGAATTTCTCGATTATTACTATAACGACGATCTTTCCCTTTCCGAAATTGCCGATAATGTAGGCATCACCCGCCAGGGCGTTCGCGATTCTATAAAACGTGCGGAAGCTCAGCTGGAGGAAATGGAAGAAAAGCTCGCGTTCGTTAAGAAATTCAGGGATTTGAGTTCGGGACTCGAGGAAATTTCCGAAGCGGCCGCGGAGATAAACAGGCAAAACCTTAAATGCGGTCTGTCGATGGAGATAAACGACCTCTCGGTCAAAATTCAGTCCGTCGCCGCCGCTCTCAATGAACAGTAAGAGGTATCACTAATGGCATTTGAAGGTCTTTCCGACAAATTAGAGGCCGCCTTTAAAAAGCTGAGAAGCAAGGGCAGTCTTACAGAATCCGACGTTAAGGAGGCTATGCGAGAGGTTCGTCTTGCATTGCTCGAGGCTGACGTCAGCTATAAAGTCGCAAAGGATTTTACGGCTTCGGTAACGGAGAAGGCTATAGGAGCTAAGGTAACCGAAAGTCTTACTCCCGCGCAGATGGTTATAAAGATCGTCAATCAGGAGCTCACCGCTTTGATGGGCGGTACGCAGTCGAGACTTACGACGGCGGCTCATCCCCCGACGGTAGTTATGATGTGCGGACTTCAGGGTTCCGGTAAAACGACGCACTGCGCCAAGATTACAAAACGTCTCAAAGCACAGGGTCACAGACCGCTTCTCGTCGCGTGCGATATTTACAGACCCGCCGCTATCAAGCAGCTGCAGGTTGTCGGCGAACAGGTCGGTGTTCCCGTATTCGAACGCGGAACCGAGGATCCCGTTGTTATCGCAAAGGAAGCGGTAAAATACGCGAAGGATCAAGGTTATGATTACGTATTCCTTGATACCGCCGGACGTCTTCACATAGACGAACAGCTCATGCAGGAGCTTAAAAATATTAAAGCCGAGGTCAAGCCTCACGAGATTCTTCTCGTTGTTGACGCGATGACCGGACAGGACGCTGTCAATGTAGCTTCCTCATTTAACGAAGCACTCGGAATCGACGGTCTTGTTCTTACAAAGCTTGACGGCGATACCAGAGGCGGTGCGGCTCTCTCCGCGAGAGCGATAACGGGCAAACCGATTAAATTCGTCGGCGTGGGCGAGAAGCTCGACGATCTCGACGAGTTCCATCCCGACCGTATGGCTTCGAGAATCCTCGGAATGGGTGACGTCCTTTCCCTTATAGATAAGGCGGAGGCGGCTCTCGATGAGAAGAAAGCGGCTCAGCTTGAGGAAAAATTAAGAAAGAATAAATTCGACCTCAACGATCTGCTTACACAGCTTCAGGAAGTGAAAAAAATGGGTTCCATGAAGGATATGCTTTCCATGCTTCCCGGAGTCGGAAATAAGCTTAAGGACGCGGATATAGACGACAGAATGCTCGATAAAACGGCTTCGATAATCTATTCCATGACCGAAAAAGAGCGTACGAATCCCGACATCATCAACCCCTCCCGTAAACGCAGAATTGCCGCGGGCTGCGGAATGCAGGTCGAGGACGTAAACAGACTTCTCAACCAGTACCGTCAGATGCAGAAGATGTTCAAGCAGTTCAGCGGTAAGGGTTCTAAGAAAAAAATGCGTAACCTGAGCCGTATGGCGGGTATGAACGGACTCGGCGGAATGGGCTTCCCCGACAAATAAAATTCTATTAATTCATTATTATGGTATAGACACAAGGGTGTTTAAATACAGTTTAATTTTTTTTGTGTTAATTATTTGGAGGTAATTACAAATGGCAGTTAAAATTCGTCTTCGCCGTATGGGCGCAAAGAAGGCTCCTTTCTATCGTATAGTCGTAGCCGATTCGAGATATCCCAGAGACGGCAGATTCATCGAGGAAATCGGTTACTACAATCCCACCAAGGATCCCGTTGACGTAAAGATCGACGCCGAGAAGGCTAAGACCTGGATCAAGAACGGCGCACAGCCCACCGATACGGTTAAGAGCATCCTTAAAAAGCAGGGTATCGTTGAATAATCCGTTTTATTTAAAGTTTTTTTTAGATGCAAACGGTTAGTTTAGGAGGAAATAAAATGCAGGATTTATTAGTATCAATCGCACAGGGTCTTGTTGAGGATCCGTCCGCAGTCAACGTAACCGTTGACGAGGTTAACGAGGAAGGTATCGTAGTTTATCATCTTCATGTCGCTCCCGATGATATGGGAAGAATTATCGGCAAACAGGGCAGAATCGCGAAAGCTATCAGAACGGTTATGCGCGCTACCGCTAACAGAAAAGATATGAAAGTTCAGGTCGAGATCGACTGATTACCCGATTCGGACAATTAAACGAAGAGAGAGTCGTTTTCGGCTCTCTTTTTTACGTCAAAATTATCATGCCGAAATATTTAAAATCATGTTTTTTTCGCCGTCGGAGGTACGGCGATTTTTTTATTTTCATTTCAAATGATGAAAACCGACATCGGAATTGTATGTGTATGAAAAAAATTTTGCCAAATAGTCTTAAATATATGAAAAAACACTTGCATTTTTTTTAGTTTATCTTTATAATAGCCTATACAGGGTGCGAAATTACACTTAAATTTCACTCGGGAGGGGGATAAAGGTGGAAAACCAGCATTTTTGCGGAACATATAAGCATAATATCGACGCAAAGAACAGAATATTTATCCCCGCCAAATTCCGAACGATTTTGGGCGACAGTTTTGTTGTGTTTAAATCTCCCGACGGATGCGTTTCGATTTATACTCACGACGAGTGGAGCGAGATTCTCTCACAGATGAGAGGCGCGCGCACTCCGGAGGACAGACGCAGACAGCGTATGCTCTACGCAAAGATGCAGACGGTCGAAACCGATAAACAGGGACGTATAACGCTCAGCCCCGATTTTGTTGAGCATGCTCATCTGAAAAAAGACGTCGCGGTTCTCGGAGCCGATAACAGAGTCGAGCTTTGGGATCAGGATGAGTGGGATTCTTATATGGGAGAATCGGATGATAAGCTTCTCAGCAGCGGAATAGAATTCTGACGACGGTGAAAGGCGGTGCGTTTTGTGGAGTTCAATCATAAGTCAGTTCTTTTGAACGAAGCCATAGACGCCCTGTCCGTAAAGAAGAATGGGATATATCTTGACGCGACTGCCGGCGGCGGAGGTCATTCCTCCAAGATCGTTGAGAAATTGGACGGCACAGGCCGTTTGATCGCTCTTGATCGAGACCCCGACGCCGTGGCAGTCCTCCGCTCCCGTTTCGCAGACGATGAAAACGTGACGGTGATTAACGACGTTTTCGATAATATAAAAAACGTTATCGTCTCCGAGGGTATAAGCTCGGTCGACGGTATACTCGCAGATCTCGGAGTAAGCTCCTATCAGCTTGATTCCGCAGAACGCGGATTTTCATTTCATAAGGACGCGCCGCTTGATATGCGTATGAGCAAGAGCGGTTTTTCGGCGTATGACGCGGTCAACACACTTTCATACCCCGAGCTTGCAAGGATAATAAACGAATACGGCGAGGAGCGGTTCGCCTCGTCGATTGCTAAAAATATTGTAAAAACAAGAGAAAAGAAACCTATAGAGACTACATTTGAGCTGTGCGATATAATATCCGCTTCAATGCCCGCAAAGGCAAAGCGCGACGGACACCCCGCACGCAGAACGTTTCAGGCTATCAGAATTTACGTAAACAGAGAACTTGACATGCTCGAGGGGGCGCTTAATGATATGTTTGACGTTCTTTCGCCCGGCGGAGTCTTAGCTGTCATAACGTTTCATTCGCTTGAGGACAGAATCGTAAAAAATACATTCGGCGATTTTTGCCGAGGATGTATCTGCCCTAAGGATTTCCCCGTATGCGTATGCGGGAGAACGCCGAGAGGCTCGCTTAAATTCAAATCTATTTCCCCGTCGCCCGAGGAAATAGAATCGAATCCGAGGAGCCGCAGCGCGAGACTGCGGGCAGTTGTTAAACTTTGATTTTTTCGACTTATATATATACGCCGTATTACGGCGGGAGAGGGAGTTTTTAAATTGTCCTACTACGGTAACGAGGCATATGATTTTTCATTATTCGAGCCGCGCGATTACGGCACGAGCGCACCGAAATACGACCCTCAGCCGAGACAGCCTCAGCGTAAAAAGGCTCCCGATACGAAAAAGCCTCAGCCGAGAAAACCGCGTCAGGCTCCCGCGCCTGCTCAGCAGTCGTTTTTTGCCGAATTAATAACGATAATGAGACAGAACAAGCCCTCGAAGTCGGCTGTCGTCAGCACCCGCGTCAGTGCGGTAAAGGCGTTAAAGACAATCGCGCTTGCGCTTGTTTTATTCTCCATGATAAGTTCGCTTATTTACTGCCGTGTTACGATCGACAATATCGGCAGAGAGATAACGACCGTTGATTCTAAAATATCAGAAGCCAGGAGCGAGCAGGTCAGACTTCAGACACAGCTTGACTCAATGATCTCTCTTGATAAGGTTGAGGATTATGCTGTCAACGTTCTCGGAATGGTAAAGCTCGAAAATTACAAGATTACATATTTCAACGTATGCAACGGCGATCAGGTCGTTTTTTCGGGAAACAAAGAATATAAATAGTATAAAAAACGGAGCATATTTTATATCTCCGTCCAATAGACATGATTATAAAGGGCGAAATTCTTTTTCGCCCTTTTTATGGCAATATTACGGACAATGACGAAAGGAGCGGATTCGGCGTGAAAAAGGTAGATACGCGTAAAAAAAGAGGATATTTTTCACTTATTATCGTAAGCGTTCTTGCGTTCTCTCTTTTACTGCGTGTAGGATATATCCAGGTGTTTAAGGGCGACGACTACAAAGCTAAGGCGGAGAGTCAGCAGCTGAGCGATACGCAGTTAAGCGCGGCGAGAGGAACCATATACGACTCCGACATGAACATACTTGCAAAGAGCGCGTCGGTATGGCTTGCCTATATGAATCCCTCCAAAATTAACAATATTTCAAACGAAAAAACAAGAGAGGAGACCCGCGAGCTTATAATCGAGAACGTTTCGAGAATTCTCGATATAGACAAGGAAAAGCTCCGCGGATATACTCAGCTCAATTATTCTTATCAGCTTCTTAAAAGCAAGATTGAGAAAGAGACAAAGGACGAACTGACGGAATTCATTTCGAAAAACAAACTCGGCAATATAATCTGTATCGACCCGGATACGAAGAGATATTACCCCTACGGAACGCTCGCTTCGTCGCTTATCGGATTTACCGATACGGACGGCAAGGGCAGGTACGGACTTGAAGCCTATTACGACGACGAGCTGTCGGGCGTTGCGGGCAGACGCATCACCACGCGAGACGGCATGATGTCGGAGCTGCCTAATAAATATGAAACTACTTACGACGCGCAGAACGGACTCGATCTTGTCCTTACGCTTGATTCGTTCGTTCAGCATTCGCTCGAAAGCGCGTTAACGCAGGCTCTTGAAGATACGAACGCTTCATACGCCTACGGAATCGTAATGGACGTTGATTCGGGCGCGATTCTCGGTATGGCTTCGCTTCCCGATTACGACTTAAACGACCCGTACACGATAACGGATCAGAGACTTGTCGAAAAAATAAATGAGATTACGGACAAAAAGGAAAAGAGTGAGGCGGAACTTACCGCAAATTATTCGCAGTGGAGAAACAGAGCTGTAAGCGATACATACGAACCCGGTTCCGTATTTAAAGTTATCACCGCATCCGCCGCTATTGAGGAGGGCGTAGCCGATCTTAATACCTCGTATTACTGTTCGGGTTCGATCGATTACGCTACGAGACATATAAATTGCTGGAAACACGGCGGTCACGGAAGCGAAACTTTCGTCGACCTTCTTAAAAACTCATGCAATCCGTTTGCCGTTACGCTTGCAAGCGCACTCGGACAGGAGACTTATTATAAATACTTCGACGCGTTCGGACTGACCGAGGCTACGGGAATCGACCTTCCCGCCGAGAGCAGTCCCGCCGCGGGTATCCTTTATAAAAGCGAGAGCAATTTTACAAAATCGGATCTTGCGTCATATTCGTTCGGTCAGTCGTTTAAGGTAACGCCGATTCAGATGATTACCGCCATATCCGCGGTAGCCAACGGCGGTAAGCTTATGACTCCGTATATAGTCGACAAAACCGTCGACCAGCAGGGTAATACCGTTTCCAAAACACAGCCCGTCGTAAAACGCCAGGTTATAAGCGAGGACACCGCGAAGATAATACGCTCCGCAATGGAGCAGGTCGTATCGTCGGGTACAGGTAAAAACGCTTACGTTCCCGGTTATCACGTAGCGGGTAAAACGGGTACTTCCGAAAAGCTCGAAAAGCTCAACGCCGAAAACGGAGAAGAGGTTTATATCGCCTCGTTCTGCGGATTCGCGCCTGCCGACGACCCCGAAATAGCCGTTCTGATAATCGTCGACGAGCCTGTAGGTGACCACGGCGGCGGAGCTATCGCGGCTCCCGTTGCGTGCCGTGTTTTCGAACAGATACTCCCGTCGCTCGGCGTAGACCCCGTTTATTCGGACGAGGAACTCGAAAGCCTTGCAAAGACTGCGCCCAATCTCGTCGGTCTGTCCGTCAGCGAAGCGAAATCCTCGCAGAATTCGGGCAGTATTACCGTTACCGTTGTAGGAGACGGTGATAAGGTTGTTTCGCAGTATCCCGAGAGCGGAAGATCTATTCCCTCCGACGGCGTTATCGTTGTGTATACGGATTCGTCCGAGTCGCACAGAACCGTTACCGTTCCGGACTTTTCCGGCATGACGGTATCTCAGGCGAATTATGCGGCGACAAACTGCGGACTGAATATCAGAATTTCGGGAAGCAACAGTTCTTCTGCGGTATATGCGTATAAGCAGAGTATCGAAAAGAATACGCAGGCGGAAATGGGCGAGGTAATAACGGTTTACTTCAAGACAAACGTGGATGTGTCGGACTGATATTTATAAAATATTATCATATTATAATACAGTGAAAGATATGGCGATCACATAAAGGAGGTCAAAATTATGCTGCTTTCTCAGCTTATGAAGGGCATAAAGGTAAAGAACGAATATGAGGACGCCGACGCGGTGTATCTTACCGCGGACTCAAGAAAAATAAAAGAGGGCGCGGTATTTATCTGCGTCGAGGGCAAGAATTTCGACGGTCATACCGTTGCTGAAGAAATGACGGAAAAGGGAGCCGTCGCCGTTGTCTGCAAACACGACGTAGGCGTTACGAATCAGATAATCGTAAACGATACGCGAAGCGCGTTTTCAATCATGTGCGCAAACTTCTTCGGCAATCCCGCAAAGAAGCTTAAACTTATCGGTCTTACGGGAACCAACGGCAAAACAACAACTACTTTTCTTATAAAACAGATACTCGATTCTCTGGGTAAGAAATCGGGACTTATCGGAACGGTCAAAAACATGATAGGCGACGAGGAATATCCGTCGTCGCTGACAACTCCCGAGTGCTTCGAGCTTCAGGAGCTGTTTGCAAAGATGGTTGAAGCAAAGTGCGAATACTGCATTATGGAGGTTTCGTCGCAGGCTCTTGACCAGGGCAGGGTAGACGGATGCAAATTCACGTGCGCCGTATTTACGAATCTTACGAGAGATCATCTCGACTACCACGGCACGTTCGAAAATTACGCCGAGGCTAAGTCCAAATTATTCAAAATCGCCGATACGTGCATTGTGAATTTAGACGACCCGCACGCGGGCAGAATGGTTATGGGCGTAAAGGGCAGAGTCGTAACGTATTCAGAAAAACAGGACGCGGCGGACTACACCGCAAAATATATCAGAATGAATAACGATTCTATCGAATATGAGCTTGTCACCATGGGCGCGATAGAGCATGTAAAACTTCCGATTCCCGGCGAATTTTCCGTATATAATTCAATGGCTGCGGCGGTCTGCGTTTCACAGCTCGGATTCGAATTCGGCGCGGTATGCGAGGCGCTGAGCAAGTGTCACGGGGTCAAGGGCAGAATTGAGGTTGTACCGACAGCTGCGGATTATACTGTAATAATCGATTATGCTCATTCTCCCGACGGACTTGAGAATATACTCACGTCGTTAAGGCGTACAGCAAAGGGCAGAATTATAACCGTATTCGGCTGCGGCGGAGACAGAGACAGAACGAAACGCCCGATAATGGGTACGATTGCGGCAAAGCTGTCCGATTATATTGTCGTAACCTCCGACAATCCGAGAAGCGAGGATCCCGTAAGCATTATCGACGAAATACTCGTCGGCGTTAAGGGAATCAAGGTCGCAAAATATGTCGAACCCGACAGAACCAAGGCTATCGCTCACGCTCTCTCGCAGGCAAAGAAGGACGATATCGTTCTGCTTGCGGGCAAGGGACACGAAACTTATCAGATACTTTCAACAGGTAAAATTCATTATGACGAAAGAGAGATCGTAAGAGACATTCTTTCGGGTAAAATAAATACAATCGGGTCGTGATACTGTGAAAACCTTAAATACATCGACAATCGCGGCGGCGGTCAACGGCAGAGCCGTAGGAGAAGCGGATGTCTGCGCCGTATTTACAGATTCGAGAAAACCCGTAAACGGCGGACTGTTTATAGCTCTGGAGGGCGATAATTTCGACGGTCACGCGTTTATAACATCAGCCGTTAAATCGGGCGCGTCCGCGGTAATGTGCAGAAAAGAAACGGACGCGGACATTCCGGTTATATACGTTGAGAATACAAAAAAAGCTTTGCTTGACCTCGGCGCGTATTACCGTTCGACGTTTGACATTCCGGTGATCGGACTTACCGGAAGCGTCGGCAAAACTACGACAAAGGATATGATAGCTCTCGTCGCGGGCGCGAAATACAACACGCTTAAAACGCAAGGCAACTTAAATAACGATATCGGTATGCCTTTAACTTTGCTGTCAATGGATGAAAACACGCAGTGCGCCGTTATCGAAATGGGAATGAATCACTTAGGCGAGATATCGCGTCTTACCCGCGCGTCGAGACCGACGATAGGCGTTATAACGAATATCGGCGTGTCGCATATAGAGAATCTCGGGTCAAGGGAAAACATACTCAAAGCAAAACTGGAAATAATAGAGGGAATGGAGAAGGGCTCTCCGCTTATTTTAAACGGTGATAACGACCTGCTCTCAACCGTTATGAGCGAGAGATTCAAAGTCGTATTCTTCTCGATTACGAATCCCGTATGCAAAATCCGTGCCGACGATATAAAAGAGGACGGACTCTTTACTGAATTTACCGTTTCGGCTTACGGTGAAAAAGTACGCGTCAGACTGCCCGCGATAGGCGTTCATAACGTATATAACGCGCTCGCCGCCGTCGCAGTCGGCAGAGAACTGGGCATTTCACTTTCAGAGTGCGCCGACGCTCTCGGACATTACGTTCCCTCGGGCATGAGACAGAATATAGTGAATAAAAACGGAATCACGTTTATAGAGGACTGCTACAACGCAAGCCCCGATTCCGTAAAGGCGACGTTGAATACGTTATCGAAAATCAACGCACAACGGCGTATCGCGGTTCTGGGCGATATGCTCGAACTCGGTTCGTTTTCCGAAAACGCACACAGACTGTGCGGTGAATACTGCGCGTCGGCCGGAATCGACATACTCTTTACATACGGAGAAAAGGCGAAGGACATCGCCGTGTCGGCAAAGGATCACGGCATGAAAAATGTCGAAAGCTTTGCCGATGAGGATGAACTTTCATCCCGTCTTGCTTCGGTTCTTAAAGAGGGGGACGCGGTTTCTTTCAAGGCAAGCCACGGCATGCGTCTTGAAAACGTTATAAAAAAAGTATATGAAATGATCGGCTGATTACGGCGGATATATATTCCGTTTAAAAGCCGGAAGTGAAAGGCGGAGCGTTATGGAAGGCTCAAAATATTTATTTCTCGTTATCGCGGCGGTACTCGGTTTTATTATCGCGTTTCTGCTCGGATACGTTATTATCCCGTGGCTTCATAAGCTGAAGTTCGGACAGACGATACTCGACATAGGTCCGAGCTGGCATAAGAAAAAGCAGGGTACGCCTACAATGGGCGGAATCCTGTTTATAATCGGAGTTATATTCTCGCTGGCGGTCGTTATCGGAACGAATCTTATATTAAAGCGCGATATCGTAGCCGACGGACACATGGCGGACGCGGATAACGTAAAGGTCAAGTTCTACGCGGGAATACTTATGTCTTTGGGCTTTGCCGCCATAGGCTTCGCCGACGATTATATAAAAGTCGCGAAGAAGCGTAACCTCGGTCTTACCATAGTGCAGAAGAGCATAATGCAGATAGTCGTTATGGTCGCTTACCTTATAGCTCTTTTCCTGTCGAAGTCGACATATATGTTCATTCCGTTCGTCGGAAATATCGATATCGGTCTGTGGTTTATTCCGATCGGTCTTGTTGCAATGTACTGTACGGTTAACGCCGTAAACTTTACCGACGGAGTCGACGGACTGTGCGCGAGTGTAACGGCAACTTTTGCCGTCGCAGGAATCGTAATTGCGATTGTCAGAAATTATTTCGGAGTCAGCATTCTCTGCGCCTCGCTCTTCGGCTCACTCGCAGGCTATCTTATATGGAACTGGAATCCCGCCAAGGTTATGATGGGCGACACGGGTTCGATGTTTTTGGGCGGTCTCGTAGTCGCGGTTTCGTACTGTCTTGACGCTCCGTGGCTTATCCTTCTGTGCGGAATCGTTTATGTATGCGAGTTCCTTTCGGATGTAATTCAGATATCTTATTTCAAAATCACTCACGGCAAGCGTATATTCAAAATGGCTCCCATTCATCACCATTTCGAAAAATGCGGATGGGGCGAAAAGAAGATCGTATACGTATTTTCGCTTGTCAATATCATAGGAAGCGTTATCGGAATTCTGCTTACATATTTCGGCAGACCCGTATAAAAGAGCAGACAATTCACTATTAAGATCGGAGGAATTAATTTGGCGGCTGTAAAGAAAAAACAGAAATTTTCGCTCGCCGAGCTGTTCGGAAATTTAATTAATTACGGCAGTATGGATATCCTTTTTTTGATATTCGTACTCGCCATACTTTGCTTCGGTCTTATAATGCAGTTTTCGGCAAGCTATCCTTACGCTTACTATAAGTACGACGACCCGATGTACTTTTTCAAAAGACAGGCGATTTTCGCCGTACTCGGAATCGCGGCAATGCTCGCCGTGTCGAGAATCAATTTTGAAACATGGCGCAGACTTTATAAAATAATACTCGCCGTTACCGTTGGACTTCTTCTGATTGCACTGGTTCTCCCGGAGTACAAACCCGGATTCAAACGCTGGATAAATTTAGGCTTCATGACGTTTCAGCCGTCGGAGATAGCCAAATTTACATTGATACTCGTAAGCGCGGTCATATTTGACGCGTACCACAGGGATATGTTTTCCAATAAAATGTCGCGCGGACGTTTTGCCCGAATGGTCGACATTAAGTACAGAAGATTTATAAAGGAATCCTCATTCCCGACAATTGCGGTCGTTTTGCTTACCGGAATGTTCGCGGTCTTAATTTATATGGAAAACCATCTTTCCGGCGCGGTCATAATCTTCCTTATCGGATGCGTTATGATGTTCTTAGGCGGAGTCAGGGATCGATGGTTTATTATCGGAGTTATCGGCGTTCTCGGCGCTGCCGCACTGGTATGTTATCTTGTAATGTCAACAAGAGACAGCGGTTCCGGCGGAATTCTTCAGAAGTACATGGGCAACCGTATTATAGGATGGCTCGATAAGGATTTTGAGCCTACCGGTGCGCGTTGGCAGACGAACCAGTCGCTGTACGCGATAGGCTCGGGAGGATTTTTCGGCACCGGACTCGGAGGTTCGACGCAGAAATACATGTACGTTTCAGAGCCTCAGAACGACTTTATCTTTGCAATAGTCTGTGAAGAAACGGGATTTTTCGGAGCTATGATACTTCTTCTTCTTTTCACTCTTCTCGTATGGAGAGGAATAGTGATCGGAACCACGGCTAAAAACCGTTTCGGCGGACTGCTCGCAATGGGTATTGTTTTGCAGGTAGGAATTCAGGTTATATTGAACATTGCCGTTGCGACCGACTCGATTCCGAACACGGGAATCAGTCTGCCGTTCTTCAGCTACGGCGGAACATCACTCGTAATATTTATGGTACAGATGGGCATGGTTCTGTCCGTATCGAGATCATCAAGAAATAAAAAATCGCTTAAAGAATAAGGACGGATTATAATGAAAATAATGTTTGCCGCAGGCGGAACGGGCGGTCATATAAATCCCGCTCTCGCAGCCGCAGGAGAGATAAGACGTCGTTATCCCGACGCTCAGATACTCTTTATCGGAACTAAAGAGAAAATGGAATCAAGGCTCGTTCCTGCTGCGGGATTCGATTTTAAAACTATAGAAATAAGCGGATTTCAGAGAAAATTAAGCTTGGAGAATATAAAAAGAAACATAGGCACCGTCGTTAAGCTTATGAAATCGACCTCGAGCTGTAAAAAGCTTATAGAGGATTTTAATCCTGACGTCGTTGTCGGCTTCGGCGGATATGTAAGCGGTCCCGTCGTAAGAACGGCGGCGAAAATGGGCATAAAGACGGCTATTCACGAGCAGAACGCGTTTCCGGGCGTTACGAATAAAGCTCTTGCAAAAACCGCGGACGCTGTTATGCTGACAGTGCCCAAAGCCGCCGAGTATCTTGAATGTAAAGTCGAACCCGTCGTTACCGGACTTCCCGTAAGGGGCGAAATTCTTTCGGCGGACAGGGATTTTTCGAGAGTAAAGCTCGGTCTTGACGACAAACCCATGATTCTTTCGTTCGGCGGAAGCCTCGGCGCGAAAACCGTCAACAACGCTATGTGTTCGCTTATAGCCGAGCTTCACGATAAGAATAAGTGCAGTTTTATACATGCCTACGGTCAGTACGGAACTTGGGTTCCCGAAACGCTTAAGGAAAAGGGCGTTGATATTGACAATGAAAAGAACATAAGAGTCAGCGAGTATATCAACGACATGGACGTTTGTCTTGCCGCCGCCGATATCGTAATCGGCAGAAGCGGAGCAAGCTCTCTTTCGGAAATAGAAGCTGTCGGCAGGGCTTCGGTGCTTATACCGTCCCCGAACGTTGCAGAGAATCACCAGTATCATAACGCCATGGCTCTCGTAAACAACAATGCGGCGAGAATTATTGAGGAAAAAGACCTCACGGACGAAAAGCTTCTCGAAGTCGTTACCGAGCTTCTTGATAATAAGGAATTAAGAGACGAAATCGCGTCGAATGCAAAGAAGATGTCAAAGCCCGACGCGCAGAATCGGATCGCGGATATAATCGTTAAACTGGCAAACGAAAAATAATATTATACGCACATAAAACGTAACCTATAACACGGACAAATCCCCCGGCATAGTATGCAGTATGAAAGGTGGGATTAAGGTGTCCTGTTACGTAATAAACGGCGGCGAACGGCTTTCGGGTGAGCTTTGCGTTCAGGGCGCGAAGAACAGCGCGCTCCCGATACTTGCCGCCACGGTGCTTGTAAACGGAGAGTCGGTTATTCACAACTGTCCCGATATAACGGACGTCGACGCGACGGTTCGTATATTGAGACACCTCGGATGTAAGGTAAAACGCGAGGGTACGACTCTGATCGTTGATTCTTCGAACGTCGATAAATACGATATTCCCGACTCGTTAATGCGTCAGATGCGCTCGTCCGTAATATTTTTGGGCGCGATTATCGGACGTATGGGAGTCGCGGAGCTTTCGTCTCCCGGCGGATGCGAGATAGGCTTGAGACCTATCGACCTGCATCTGTCCTCGATACAGAAATTCGGGGTGCAGATAACGGAAGAATTTGCAAATATCGGTTTTAAGGTTCTTGATAAACTGACGGGCTGTAACATCACGCTGTCGTTTCCGAGCGTGGGTGCGACGGAAAATATAATTCTTACTGCGGCGACGGCGAAGGGCAGAACCGTTATAAACAACGCCGCGAGAGAACCCGAGATAAGCGATCTTGCCGATTTTCTCAATTCGTGCGGAGCGAAAATTTCGGGTGCAGGCGACGGAACGGTCGTTATCGACGGCGTCGAAAAACTGACTCGGTGCGAGCATACGGTAATTCCCGACAGAATAGCGGCGGGAACATATATGGCGGCAGCGGTCGTCACGCGCGGAAAGGTTACGCTCGACAGGATAATTCCCGCGCATCTCACGCCTATAATACCGTTGTTTGAGGAAGCGGGCTGTAAGATAGATTCGGGTGTAAATTCTCTTACGATTACCGCTCCCGAAAGATTAAAGAGCATAAGAACGGTCAGAACGATGCCGTATCCCGGATTCCCGACGGATATGCAGGCTCCGATAATGGCGGTCATGACCGTTTGCAGGGGAACGGGTGTTATGATCGAGACCGTTTTCGAATCAAGATATAAACACGTCAGCGAACTTATGCGTTTCGGCGCGAAGATAAGAGTCGACGGCAGAATGGCTGTTGTCGAGGGCGTTGACAGGCTGACCGGAGCGAGCGTTATAACTCCGGATTTAAGAGGCGGTTCGGCTTTTGTTATCGCAGGGCTTGCCGCCGACGGAAAGACAACAATACACAATATAAAACTTATAAACAGAGGCTACGAAAACATACACACGGTTCTTTCCGAACTGGGTGCGGACATAAAAAAGGATGAGGACAATGAATCGGAGAGCGTTAAATGAGGATAACAGACAACGCCCGTCTTCAAACGCACAGCTGTCGCGTTCGGAGCAGGTGAAGCTTAGCTCTCAGAGACGTAAAAAAGCCGTAATGCGAAGAAATTTCATTATTTTCTTTGTATTTCTCGTTATAGCTCTGATTGCGGGAATAATAATATCCGCGGCATTTTTTAAGGTGAATAATATTACGGTCAAAAACGCCGATAAAAATATAAATATAAGTTCCTATTATACAAAGGACGACATTATAAAAGCGTCCGGCTTTACGGTTGGTAAAAATCTGGTAATCGCTGACGTTTCGGGCGCGAAAAAATCTATCGAAACGTCGCTTCCGTATATCGGCACTGCTTCGATAAAAAGAAAACTGCCCGACACGCTCGAAATCACGGTAAAGGATACGGACGCAAAATATGCGGTTTCCTCGTCGGGGGGATACGTTCTTCTCAATGAAAACGCGAAAGTTCTCGACGACGGGGCGAACGCCGTTCCCGAAACGGCGGCTGTCGTACTCGGGGTCGATATAAAAAATGCTCAAAAGGGAGAAATGTGCGTTTTTGCGAATACGGATAAATCAGATAAGCTTATGAAGCTCGGAAAGTTATTTGCGCATTATTCGATAAATGACGTTACGAAGATAAATCTCGAATCCGATACGGATATTAAATTCGTCGTTTCGAACAGGATAACGTGTATACTCGGCACCATGACGGGCGCGGACGGCAAAATGAGACTTGCCTCGAAAACGATAGAGACGGAGAATCAAAAAAGCTTCGTTTCCGATCTGATAATAGATTTAAGCTCACAGTCAAAGGCGTTTGTCCGTCCCGACCACGATAAAGCGGAGCTTATTCCGACGACCGAACCGGTCAGCGAGCCGAATACGGCAGTTTCGGACGAAAATTAATAAAATCATAATTCTCGCGAGGTTGAATTTATTAAAATAAATGTTGAAATTTATAAATAATCATGATATTATATTAAATGTATAATTATTTAATTATTTTGGGTTATGTTGATTAAAATAATGTGAGTGTGGAGTTACACGTATTGGAGGAAGTTAAATGTCTTTTGAAATTTCAAACGAGTATGAGGACGTTACTAAGATTAAGGTAATAGGCGTAGGCGGAGGCGGCGGAAACGCTATCAACCGCATGGTCGATTCCGGCGTTCAGGGCGTTGAATTTATCGCCGTTAACACCGATAAGCACGTTCTCATGTTTTCCAAAGCAGATACAAAAATTCAGATAGGCGAAAAGGTTACCGCAGGCAAGGGCGCGGGCGCAAGACCCGAGGTCGGACAGAAAGCCGCAGAGGAGAGCATGGATATTATCAACGATTCTCTCAACGGAACCGATATGGTATTCATCACCGCAGGCATGGGCGGCGGAACCGGAACCGGCGCAGCTCCCGTTATCGCGCAGATGGCTAAGGATAAGGGTATTCTTACCGTCGGTATCGTTACGAAGCCCTTTAACTTCGAGGGCAGACGCAGAATGGCGCAGGCAGAGGACGGTATCGCAGAGCTTGCAAAGCATGTTGATTCGCTTATTATTATCCCTAACGAGAGATTAAAGCTCGTCTCGGACGAGAAAATTACGCTTGTCAACGCGTTCAACGTAGCCGACGACGTTCTTCGTCAGGGCGTACGCAGTATTGCCGAGCTTATCACGGTTCCCGGACTTATCAATCTTGACTTTGCAGATGTTACCGCTATCATGAAGGACGCGGGTCACGCGCACATGGGCGTGGGCAGAGGCAGCGGAAAGGACAAGGCGGAGACCGCCGCAAACGCAGCTATTTCCAGTCCCCTGCTCGAAACCACAATCAAGGGTTCAAAGGGTATTATCATCAATATCACAGCCTCCAACGATATCGCTCTCGAAGCGGTCGATACGTGCTGTTCTATTATTTCGGACGCTGCGGATCCGGACGCAAACATCATCTTCGGCGTTGCGTTTGACGAGAGTCTTGATGACGAAATGGTTGTTACCGTTGTAGCTACCGGCTTCGGCGACGTTAAGAACGAGATCGGCGGGAAAGAGGATTCCGCTCCCGTATTCGAGCTTCCCGACGAGGACTCGGCTCCCGCAGAGAAAGCGGAAAACGCTAAAGAACCCGAGAAAAAGCCCGAACCCGAGGTTAAAGAGTCCTACGGTACGGACGACGACGACCTTATCGATATTTTCGATATGTTCAAGGGCAGAAAGTAATTATTAATTCATTAAAAATGCGGTACACATGCAAAGGACTGCACGTACCGCTTTTTTGCTTGTAATACGATATGAATTTTGAAAAAATCAGAGATATTATATGCGATCTTTTCGGCTGCGATCCCGATTGTATAAATGAGGAAACGACATTCGATGAGCTCGGCGCGGGCGATATGGATATGATAGATATTGCAATGAGCATTGAGGATGAATTTTCAATGGAATGTCCGGATGAGGCTCTCGAAAAGTTTATAACTGTCGGCGACGCCGTTCGATTTACGGAGGGCGCGGATGATTAAGAATATCGTTTTCGATATGGGTAACGTGCTTATCTGCTTCGATCCGGAAAAAACGCTGAGAAAATATACGGACGACGAGAACGATATTAAATTGATTCTCGATAAGTTCTATAAAAGCGAGCTTTACCGCGACATCGACAGGGGACTTAAAACTCATTCGGAGGTTATAGATTTAATATCGCCGTATCTTACGGACAGCGCGGTCTGTCTTCTTAAAAAATTATATGCAGAAGAATGCTTCGGACGGACGAATATGCCCGCCGCGGACGGTATGTACGAGCTTATTTCCGAATTGAATTCGAACGGTTACGGCACGTATCTTTTAAGCAACGCGGGTTATGATTTTTACGATTATTCAAAAGATATCCCTGCGATATCGATTTTAAAGGGCGGGGTCGTTTCGTGCGATCTTCATTTGCTCAAACCCGAGAGGGAAATATATATCTCATTGCTTGATAAATATTCGCTCAAGGCGGACGAGTGTCTGTTCATAGACGATCTCGAAGAGAACGTCGAGGGGGCGCGCGAGTGCGGAATGGACGCGATTTGCTATTCGTCGTTTAAGGACGGCGTTGATTCGCTGAGACGTTCGCTTATTTTAAAAGGTGTAAATATAAAGGAGTGTACATAAATGGCAGACAATAAAAAGATGGTCGAGGCTATAACCTCAATGGAGGACGACTTCGCGAAATGGTATACCGACGTCGTAAAAAAAGCCGACCTTATCGACTACGGAAGCGTAAAGGGCTGTATGATTATACGTCCCTACGGCTACGCTATATGGGAGCTTATCCAGAAGCAGATGGATGAAAGATTCAAGGAGACGGGACACGAGAACGTGTACATGCCTCTGTTCATCCCCGAGAGTCTTTTGCAGAAGGAAAAGGATCACGTAGAGGGCTTTGCTCCCGAATGCGCGTGGGTTACCGTCGGAGGAACCGAGAAGCTTCCCGAAAAGCTCTGCGTCAGACCTACGTCCGAAACTCTTTTCTGCGAGCATTACGCTAACATAATTCATTCATACAGAGATCTTCCTAAACTTTATAACCAGTGGTGCAACGTTGTCCGCTGGGAAAAAACAACGAGACCGTTCCTGCGTTCAAGAGAATTCTTATGGCAGGAGGGGCACACCGTTCACGCAACCGCCGAGGAGGCGATTGAAGAGACGGAGAGAATGCTGAACGTCTATGCGGATTTCTGCAGGGACGTACTCAATATGCCTGTTATAAAGGGCAGAAAAACCGAGAGCGATAAATTCGCGGGCGCAGTCGCAACGTACGCTATCGAGGCTCTCATGCATGACGGTAAAGCATTACAGGCGGGTACTTCGCATTACTTCGGCGACGGCTTCGCAAGAGCGTTCAACATGACGTTTACGGATAAGGATAATAAGTTACAGTATGTTCATCAGACCTCATGGGGTACCACGACGAGACTTATCGGCGCGCTCATCATGTCGCACGGCGACAACAACGGACTCGTTCTTCCTCCCAAAGTCGCACCCACGCAGGTTATCATAATTCCGATAGCTTCTCATAAGCCCGGAGTCCTTGACAAGGCGGAGGAGTTAAGAGTAAGACTTGCAAAGTCGTTCAGAGTAAAGTCCGACGTTTCTGATAACTCCGCAGGCTGGAAGTTTGCAGAGTATGAGATGAAGGGCGTCCCCGTAAGACTTGAAATAGGACCTAAGGATATTGAAAAGAATCAGTGCGTTCTCGTCCGCAGAGATACGAGAGAGAAGATATTTGTTTCTCTTGATAATCTTGAAACCGAGATTTCCTCTCTTCTTGACGATATCGGAACGTCTCTTTACAACAGAGCCAAGGAGAATATGGACAGAAGGACGTACGCGTGTACTACGCTTGACGAGATTAAGCAGGCGAGAGCCGAGCACGGCGACGGATTTATCAAGGCTATGTGGTGCGGAGACGAAGCGTGCGAGGATGCCGTTAAGGAACAGACCGGCGTAGGCTCGAGATGTATTCCGTTCGAGCAGGAACATCTTTCCGACGTGTGCGTCTGCTGCGGTAAAAAGGCGAAGCACATGGTTTACTGGGCTGTGGCATATTAATTTAAAACAGATATATAAACAAAACTCCGAGTCGCCGTGATTCGGAGTTTTTATGTCCGGAGTTGTCTATTTGTAAATATTATACAGTTATGGGTGTAGTTCAAGTCGATTAAATGTAGTTCGTTCCGAAACTATTGACATCTAATTGTAAAATATGTATCATATCATAGTCAGATGAAACTTCGACAACATTTATTAACGCACAATGAAAAAAGTTCTCCGAACTGCGGAGACTTTTTTCATATTTATTTAATACCGAAAGATTTAATTCCTAAAATTTATTTGTGAAAAAGGTGATAACTATTTAACAAAGCATTTGTTTTAGTATATTATTAATCAAAATCAATATTTATTGTTGCTTAAATGTTTCTAAATTATTAACACAACTCAAATAACCTGTCGGATAAAACAGATTGAAGGATTGATATATTTTTATTATGGAAATATATTTTAAATCTTTACATAATTGTGTTATAAACTTCAAACTTTGTTTAACAATCGCTTTACCCCCTTGCATACTATTTACCGATGTGCTATTATTTAGGTGCAAGGAAACAATAAGGTTTCCGCAATAATTTGAAACGAGGTGTATTTAAATGGCAGTTGAGACTTTCGGCAAACTCATGGAGTACCTTTCAATGTGGTTTGAGAAGCTTATGAAGATGTTCGCTCAGATCAAGGTTTGGCTTGAGAAGACTTCTAAGAAGCTTGAGGGTTAATTTAATTTTGATTAAATTAGCTTGATTTTATATTATTTGGAAAGAGGTGCCAACAGAATGAAATTTGACGTTTTTGCAGAGATTTTTGCTGATATCGCAGCTTTCGTAGCTGATTTCTACAAAAAGATTAAGGAGTTCGCAGCCGGTTTCGAGAAAACTTGGGGCTTCGAGAAGTAATTAAATTTAATTATTTCTAAGACGGATCGTATTCACGGTTCGTCTTTTTTTTATGCCTGTTTTTAATGACCGAGCTATATATATAATTCATATTCCGACTTCCGGCAGGAATAAACTGTGAATAAAAAATTAATAATAATCGACATGTGTATAATTGTAGGTATGCTAAACAACGAAAATATGCCGTTTTGTATGTAAAGTTTTTATATTATATAGACAAAACCCCCCTTATTGTAAATTGACACAGGAATTATTTATGTTATAATTATGAATGTAAAGGTGATATGTTCACTTTTTGAGATGAGGATAGGGAGGTGACTTCAATGTCAGTAGATACTTTTGCTGCTCTCATGGCTTACCTTTCAGAGTGGTTTGAGAAACTCATGAAGATGTTTGCTCAGATCAAGGTTTGGCTTGAGAAGACTTCTAAGAAGCTTGAGGGTTAATTTAAACTCATTAACCTGAATACTTTATTTTGGAAAGAGGTGCCGAAAAATGAAATTTGACGTTTATGCAGAGATTTTCGCTGATATCATGGGTTTCGTTGCTGATTTATATGCAAAGATCATGGATTTCGTAAGCGGATTCGATAAGACCTGGGGATTCGAGAAGTAATCTCATACGATTATTTTAAACATGTACGAGGCTTCAAACGAAGCCTCGATTTTTCTATATATGATTAAACGTTTTGAAAATAAAAACCGCCCGAAATTCGGACGGCTTTACGATTTGTTTTTATGACGCTGCCTGTATATTTTTTTCGCAGTCTTTTGTTTTTATTTTTTCTTTTTCTTTTTCCTCGTCGTAGACGGGAGAATCGGGAGTTTCCTGCGTAAGGCGCATAAAATCCGTTTTCATCAACGGCGTCTGCGGCAGCTCTGACAGCGTTATGATTTCACGCGGAACGGAGAACTTCGAAAAGCTCTTCTCTATCATATCGAGAATCTGTTTTTTATACTCTTCTTCATTTCCATTCTTAGAGAACGAAACAAACATTCTGATTATCTGCTTTGAATCCTTATATCCCTTTACACAGCACGCGTCCTTGACAAAATCAAGCTCCTGCGTTCTTTTTTCGATATCGCTCGGATAAACGTTATAACCGGAAATTATTATTACTCTCTTTTTACGTCCCGAGAAGTGGAAATAGCCGTCGTCGTCTCTGAATCCGAGGTCTCCGCTCATGACCCATTTTACGCCGTTTTCGTCGGTATAAAGTCCTGCGTCGTCTTCGCCGTCCTCGGTATAGTAACCGCTCATTATTGTCGGTCCCGATATTACGATTTCGCCTATTACGCCGTTGGGAACCTCGTTATGTTCCTCGTTCCATATCTGCATATTGACATTTTCAAGCGGAACCCCTATTGTATCCGACTTGTGATTTTCGTTCGAATTCGTACAGCATACAGAGCCTACCTCGGTGAGACCGTAGCCCTGATAGAGTCTGCCCTCCGCGTCGTATTTTTCAAGATACGAGTTGAATTCGTCGATAAGCGACTGGGGCGCGTCGTCACCTCCGCAGTAAACAACGCGGAGATTTTTGAGGTGTTTTGTATCAAAGTGCTTTTCATTCATTATCTTTTTGAACATGACGGGAATTCCGACAAAGCCTACAACCGTGTTCTGTCTCATAAGACGGTTGAACATTTTAGCGTCGAAGCGCATAATCGGTATGAGTCTGCCCGCGTTGCACATTGCCATGTGAACCGCAACGCTTAATCCGAAGCAGTGGAACAGCGGTAAAACGATAGGCTCCGCTTCGAGTCCGGGGCGGTGAATTCTGCCGAGCTTTGAGACACTGCAAACAAGCTCGTTTATCGCCCTCGACGTAAGTTTTATTGTTTTGCTTTTGCCCGTGGTTCCGCCGCCGTTTAAGTAAACGGCGATGTCGTCGCAGTTGCACGATGGTTTAACATTCGCTTTCGAAAAACGCTTGACGGCTTTCGAATACTCGTCGCGTTTCTTTATTTTCGGGAATATTTTTTTAACCGCAGCTTCTGCCAATTTACATCCGAAGCCCTTTAAGAGCGATGCGTATTCCGACGAATGACATACGAGACACGGAACGTTCATTTCATTTATAACGTCCGCATAGTCTTTAATAAGAAGGTCGAGAACCATTACTCCCTTTGAATGAACCTCGGTCATTGTTTCTCTTAATACGTTTGGAGGAAGCAGAGGATGAACGAAATTTACGATAACGCCGACTTTATTAAGTGCGTAAAATGCGCAGATGCTCTGAACCGTAGTAGGCATGAAAACCGTGTAAACGTCTCCGGGCTTTAATCCCAGCTCGATTTTCATATATGCCGCGAGCGCGTCGATGTCGCTGAGCATTTTTGATTTGTAATATTTTTTTCCGAGGTGCTGCATGACGTAATACTCGCCGTATTCGTCGGTGCAGTCAAGCCAGTATTCATAACAGCTTTGATTTTTAACGTCAACCATGTTGAATCCTCCGCGATATGTACAATTTTTCAACGATTTCAATATGCAAATCGGTTATCATGTCTAAATAATATCATTTTATAAAATATAAAACATCATCCGGTAAAATGATATTTTAGAGTAGTCCGATTTTGCGTTAATATTGCATATTTATTTCAAAAGTATTAACAAATATTGCAAGAATATTGCGTAATGTTGACACGGTAAAAATGTTATGATATACTGACAGCCGTATTGTTTGAGGGAGCAGACAGCTTCATTTAATAATTGAAGTTTCAAGTCAACATACTGACGGTTTTACGTCCGGCTTGAATTGAGGCGTTGCGTCCGGGTGATATAAGATCGGGCGCGCTGCCTGGTTTTTTTATTTTCGGAGGTTTTATTATGAGTATCTGGGAGCTTTTTCTTACAGCGGCCGCTCTCTCAATGGACGCATTTGCCGTCGCGATATGCAAGGGACTTTCGACGGGCAAGCCCAAGGTAAAGCATTATTTTATAATCGGTGCGTGGTTCGGCGGATTTCAGGCGTTAATGCCTGCGCTCGGCTATCTGCTCGGATCGGCTTTTGAAAAATACATAACGAGCGTCGACCACTGGGTCGCGTTCGTTCTGCTCGGACTTATCGGCGCGAATATGATAAAAGAGGGCTGTTCAAAAGACGAGGAACACGTAAATGCTTCGTTTGCATTTAAGACAATGCTGCTGCTTGCAGTAGCGACGAGTATAGACGCGCTCGCCGTCGGTATTACGTACGCGCTCCTGCCCGATGTAAATATTGTCGCCGCCGTTTTGTTTATAGGACTTACCACGTTCATTCTCTCCGCCGCGGGACTTAAAATCGGAAGCGTATTCGGAATTAAATTCAAATCAAAAGCCGAAATCGCCGGAGGCGTTATACTTATATTAATAGGTATAAAAATACTGCTCGGGCATTTGGGTGTTATCAATTTCTGATGGATATAAAAGATTATTTTAATTCGGACGAAATAACCGACGTAAGATTTTTTGATTTTGAGAATATAATATTCGACGATCGTACCCGCGATTGGTGCAAAGAAAATCTCTGCTCAAAATACTCGACGTGCTGGACCTGCCCTCCGGGAGCGGGGAGCCTTGACGGTATTAAAGGGAATCTGAAGCAGTATGACAGCGCAGTGCTGTTTTCCGTTGCCGGACATGTAAATTCACGTGAGGATATCGATTCCGCACTGAAAATTGGCAGAAAAAGCCGTGATATGCTCATTAATATAAGGGATAAAATGTTATCGGACGGACTGAACGTAACCGCTCTCGGCGGGGGAGCGTGCGATATATGCGTTAAATGTACATACCCCGATTCGCCGTGCAGGTTTCCCGAAAAAACCGTTATGCCGATAGAATCGTGCGGAATAAACGTCATGGACACGGCTGTTAAATTAGGAATGAAAACCGATAACGGAAAAAACACAATTACATATTTTGCTTTGATTTTATGGAGCCGATTCTGACATCGGTTCCTTTCTTCTTGACTAAAATCCGATTATAATTTATAATTAAGATAAGTTAAATATCAGAGGAATATAATGAATACTCAAATAACGATTGAAGAATTTAATAACCTCGGCGATGATACCGCGGTCTATGATATCAGAAGCGAGCACGACGTTCAATACGGCGCGATTCCCGGTTCAGTCAGAGTCGATATCGGCGAGATCAGAGACAAACTCGAAAATGACAATAGAAAAAGCGTAATATACTGCACTCACGGTATAATCACGCTTGATCTGTGCGAGGAATTGCGAGAGGACGGTTACGACGTTTACTCATTAAAGGGCGGGTATAACGCGTGGCTTATCGACAGAATTTCGAAGGACGACAACGCCGAAATATGCCGTAAAGCCGAGGACAGTATAAAACGTAAATTCAGAAAAACGATATGGAAACGCTTTACCGCGGCGCTTAACGAATACGACCTTGTAAAAGAGGGCGACCGCATTGCCGTGTGCATATCGGGCGGTAAGGATTCGATGCTGTGCGCGAAGCTTTTTCAGGAGCTTAAACGGCATAATAAATTTCCGTTCGAGGTTAAATTTCTCGTTATGGATCCGGGGTACAGTCCCGACAACAGAAGGGTTATTGAGGAGAATGCGAAAAAACTCAATATTCCGATTCGGATATTCGAGTCGGATATTTTCGACTCCGTTTATAATGTAGAAAAATCGCCGTGCTATCTCTGCGCGAGGATGAGACGAGGACATCTGTACGACTATGCACGGCAGATGGGATGCAACAAAATCGCGCTCGGTCATCATTACGACGACGTTATCGAGACGATACTGATGAGTATGATATACGGCGCGCAGATACAGACCATGATGCCCAAGCTTCACTCTCAGAATTTCGAGGGTATGGAGCTAATACGTCCGATGTACCTTATAAGAGAGGACGACATAAAGGCGTGGCGCGACTATAACGGTCTGCATTTTATACAGTGCGCGTGCAAATTTACCGATACGTGTACGACATGCAATAACGGCGAAAACCGTTCAAAGAGAATAGAAGCGAAAAATCTTATAAAACAGCTCAAAAAAACGAATCCGGAGGTTGAGGCACGTATATTCAAAAGCGTTGAAAACGTCAATACCGATGCGGTTATCTCCTATAAACTGGGCGGAAGGAAGATAAGTTTTCTCGACAATTACGATAAATAATCAAAACTGCCCGTTCGGGAGGGGCGCAATTATTTCTTTCAATTTATAATATAAATACGGGATATGTTTTTTATTATAAATTTGAAAGGAAAATTACTATGGGACTTTTTGAAAAGAAATTCTGTGATTTGTGCAATGAAAAGGTTAACATGCTTACCCGTCTGAAGCTGTCGGACGGATTTCTCTGCTCGGACTGCAAGAAAAAATTAAGCTGTCTTTCCGGCAGCTGGGGAGAAAGAAGCGTATCCGACGTTAAAGCTCACCTTGAAGCGCGCGAAAATAACAGACAGAAGTATGCGCAGTTTCATATGAGCGCGGGCGCGGGCGTACGTGACAAAATCATGGTTGATATGTCCAACGGAAAATTCTGTTTTAATATCGGCAGGGATTACAGCGAGAACAATCCCGAGGTTTTCGATTTTTCACAGCTGATGGATTTTTACCTTAAAGAATCCTATACGGATGAGAGGGATTCCGACGACGACGGCATACCCGACAGAGTAGATACCTTTGACAACCGCACGGGTCAAGCGGTTCAGCCTAAGGGTAACGGGGCGATGTTCGGCGGTGTGATGAATTCAATGGGTATGATGAATCCGATGGGTATGCAGGGAGCCATGGGTATGAACGCTTCAACCGTTTCCGTCGCACAGTATATGAGGAATACAGACCGTTCCGTGGATTATGACGGAAATCCGAGACGCGTAAGCTCCGTTGACGCGTATATAGTCGTCAATCACCCGTACATAAACGAGATTAAATTAAACGTCGCATATATTCCCGAAAATGCGGCTCCCACTCAGCTCATGCAGGCATATAACGACGCTCTTGCGATAATGGAACTTTGCCGTCAAATCAAGAATCCAAATGCTTCGGGCGGATTTGCAAATCAGAATCCGTATGCCGGCGGATATAATCAGCAGCCCGTTCAGCAGGGCGGATATAATCAGCAGCCTGTTCAGCAGGGCGGATACAATCAGCAGCCCGTTCAGCAGGGAGGATACAATCAGCAGCCCGTTCAGCAGGGCGGATATAATCAGCAGCCTGTTCAGCAGGGAGGATACAATCAGCAGCCCGTTCAGCAGGGCGGATTTGGCAATCAGAATACACAGCAGTCATATAATCAACAGAGCGTTCCGCAGAATTCGGCGGCGGTTATGCCGTTCTGTCCGTCTTGCGGTGCTCAGAACACGGCTATGTCCGCGTTTTGTCCCAATTGCGGAACTCCTCTGAAAAAATAAATAAATTTTAGTAGGGAGAATATACTATGGGTCTTATTAAAGCAGGTATCGGCGCGTTAGGCGGAACTCTTGCCGATCAGTGGAAGGAATTTTTCTATTGTGATTCCATGGACAAGGACGTCCTTGTAACAAAAGGACAGAAGAGAACGACGGGCCGTTCGTCAAATACGAAAGGCAACGACAATATTATTTCAAACGGTTCGGGCATTGCCGTAGCCGACGGTCAGTGTATGATGATCGTCGAGCAGGGCAAGGTTGTTGAATTTTGTGCGGAACCGGGCGAATATACATATGACACTTCATCCGAGCCGACCATTTTCTCGGGTTCGTTCGGCGACAGTCTTAAAAAGACGTTCGCAACGATAGGCAAGCGTTTTACATACGGCGGAGATACGGCTAAGGATCAGAGAGTTTATTATTTTAATACGAAAGAACTTATCGATAATAAATTCGGCACGCCCAATCCCATTCCGTTCAGAGTCGTTGACTCAAAAATCGGACTTGACATTGACGTTTCGATCCGTTGTTCGGGCGTTTATTCGTATAAAATAAGCGACCCCATGCTCTTCTATACGAGAGTATGCGGAAACGTCGAGTCGGAATATACCCGTTCGGATATTGACGGTCAGCTTAAAACCGAGTTTATTTCGGCGTTACAGCCGGCATTCGGCGCGCTTTCCGATCTCGAAATGAGACCCAACCAGATCGTGACTCATACGACGGAGCTCGAGAGCGCAATGAATAGGGTTTTAAGCGAGAAATGGGGAGAGCTCAGAGGCTTGCAGATAGTAAGCATAGCTCTCGGTTCCGTAACGCTTCCCGAAGAGGACGCGGAGCTTATCAAGCAGGCTCAGCGCACCGCTATCATGCGCGACCCGACAATGGCGGCGGCTACGCTCGTAGGCGCTCAGTCTGACGCGATGAAGACGGCGGCAGGAAATTCCGCAGGCGCAATGACAGGATTCTTGGGCATGGGTATGGCAATGAATGCCGGAGGCGGAATGAACGCGCAGAATCTTTTTGCAATGGGTCAGCAGAACGCGCAGAATCAGCAGCCGGCGGCTGCTCCCTCGGGCAGCACGTGGAAGTGTGCCTGCGGAGCTGATGTCAGCGGTAATTTCTGTCCTCAGTGCGGAGCGAAAAAGCCCGAGGTCAATAATTCGCAGGCGTGGAAATGCGCCAAATGCGGGGCTCAGGCGACGGGCAAGTTCTGTCCCGAATGCGGTTCACCGAAACCGTCCGAGGACGGCTGGACATGTAAATGCGGAGCTGTAAACAAGGGTAAATTCTGCTCGCAGTGCGGTGCTCCCAAGCCCGCGGGCGCGCCTCTTTACAGATGCGACAAGTGCGGATGGACTCCTGAGGATCCTTATAATCCGCCTAAGTTCTGTCCCGAGTGCGGAGATATATTCGACGACAACGATATAAAATAAACATATTTAAATACCGATTTACATAATGAGGTGACGATATGCCGGCAATTCTTGACTATAAATGCCCGAACTGCGGGGGAAACATAAAGTTCGACCCGTCAAATCAGCAGTTTAAATGTGAAAACTGCGACAGCGTTTTTACTTCGGAACAGCTAAAAAGCTATTCGGATATGATTAACGCCGCGGAGCAAAAGTCAAATTATGAATTTGTTCCCGTTTCCGACGGCGCGGTTATGGATAACATGAACGGCTATATATGCAAGTCCTGCGGGGCTCAGCTGATTACGGACGAAACGTCGTCGGCGTCATCGTGCCCCTACTGCGGAAATCCCGTTGTTCTTGCGGACCGTCTTTCGGGAATAAACTGTCCCGACTGCGTCATACCGTTTAAACTGAGCAAGGAGGACGCTAAGAACGCTCTTAAAAATTTCTATAAAGGAAAAGTTTTGCTCCCGAGCGTATTTAAAAGCGAAAACAGAATAAAAGAAATAAAAGGCGTTTACGTGCCGTTCTGGCTTTTTGATTCAGACGCCGACGTTAATATAACGTTCGAGGCGACAAGGGAGAAAAAGTGGAGCGACAGCGACTATGATTATACCGAGACGAGTTACTATAACGTTTTGCGAGCGGGTACGGCGGGATATGAAAATATCCCTGTCGACGGTTCATCGAAAATGCCGGACGAATATATGGAGGGGCTCGAGCCTTACTCATATGCCGGCATGACGGGGTTTGACCCGGCGTTTCTCTCGGGATTTATGGCGGACAAATACGACGTTGACGCAGAAGCGAGCTTCCCGAGGGCTAAACAGCGTATAGAGAACGCGTGTATTTCGTCGTTTGAAAAAACGGTAAAGGGCTTCGATACCGTACGTCCGGTCAATTCGTGTATCCGGACTCTTAACGGAAAGTACAGATACGCTCTTTTGCCCGTGTGGATGTTTACAACGAAATTTGCGGGCAAAAACTATACGTTTGCAGTCAACGGACAGACCGGCAAGGTATCCGGCGAGCTTCCGATTGACAAAAAAAAGCTGGGGCTTATCTTCGGCGGAATAACCGCGGGTATTGCTCTGCTCGGTCAGATATTCGTATTTTTACTGTAAGGGGGCGGGAATGGTGAAAAAAGCGGTTTCGATTATTTTTGTATTCCTAATGCTTGTAGTTCTCAGCGTTCCCGTTTTTGCTTCGGTCGGAGAACACAGATATCTGTTCGACTATGCGGATAAGCTAAGCGATGAAGAGGAAAATACTGTTTCTCAGCTGCTTGACTCTGCCGCCGAGGAGCGGAATGTTGAATTGTATATTGTAACGAAATCGGAAAACCCCGATTTTTCGGCACGGGAATACTTATCGCAGTTCGCCTCCGGTATAACGTCAACGGCTTCGGGCGGTGTGATTTATGCAGTGTTTGATTATGATTCGAATACTTTTGCGGTCGTTCCGACGGGAAATGCCGAGGGTGTATATGATTCCTCGCTTCTTGAAGATATGATAAGCGATTTCTTCTCAAGCGGGGAGATATATAACTCGTGCATGACTCTCGCTTCTTATATCGCCGCCGACGATCCGTCGGGCGGAATCAACAGTATCGCGGTTTACGATTCCAAGGAGAAAAACGACGGGACTGTTTATTCTCAGGATTCGGAGTATTCCGAAAAAACGTCGGTTCTTAAAAAGGAGCTTATCGTTATTGCCGTAGCTTTGATAGGTGCAGTTATAGTCTGCCTTATTCTTAAAAAGCAGATGAACACAGCGGTAAAGAATGACAGCGCTTCGGAATACATGAAGCCCGGCAGTCTTAAAATAACTTCGAGCGCGGAGATGTTCATCCGTTCCGAAACAGACAGAACTCCGAGGTCGAAACAGAATGAAGATTAATAATTAAATTATATTTGCGAAAAAGTGGATTGCCCTATCATAGGACGATTCGCTTTTTTGTATAAATTTTGAATTTTAGTCAATAATATTCTCAAAAAACAAAGGGGATATTATTATGGAAAAAATCAAAGTCGTACAGTACGGATGCGGTAAAATGAGCCGTTACATCATGCGCTATCTTCACGAACACGGCGCAAGAATAGTCGGCGCGATCGATGTCGATCCCGAGGTCGTCGGCAGGGATGTCGGCGAAATTGCGGGACTCGGAATCAAGACGGGCGTTATTGTCTCCGACGACGCGGATTATGTTCTCGACAACTGCTGTGCGGACGTTGCGGTCGTTACGCTTTTCAGCTTTATCGGCGACATATACGATCATGTTGAAAAGTGCGTCGAGCGCGGAATTAATGTTATTACGACATGCGAAGAGGCGATATATCCGTGGACGACCTCCGCAGAGATGATAAACAGGATTGACGCTCTCGCGCGGGAGAACTGCTGTACCGTCACGGGTTCGGGCATGCAGGATATATTTTGGATTAATTCCGTCGCGCTTCTGGGCGCGGGATGTAATTCGATAAAGTCGATTCACGGAGTTTACAGCTATAATGTCGACGAGTACGGACTTGCACTTGCCGAGGCTCACGGATGCGGTTTAAGTGAGGACGAATTCAATAAAACTATCGCGCGTCCGGAATCGTTCGAGCCGTCATACGCGTGGAATTCGAGCGAGGCTATATGCTCAAAGCTCGGTCTTACCGTAAAGGCGATAAGTCAGAGACATGTCCCGTACATTGCCGACAAAGCCGTTTACTCTTCGACTCTCGGCAGGGAGATAAAAAAGGGTGAGTGTCTCGGCATGTCGGCGGTCGTTCATATCGAGACAATGCAGGGCGTTACAGTGGAGGAGGAGACTGTCGGCAAGGTTTACGCCGAGGGTGACGGCGATATGTGCGACTGGAAGATAACAGGCGAACCCGACGTTGAATTTCATGTCGTAAAGCCTGCTACCGTAGAGCATACGTGCGCGACAATTGTAAACAGAATCCCGAGTCTTTTAAGAGCCGACGCCGGGTATGTCACGTGCGATAAACTGGATGAGATTAAATTTATGCCGTATCCGATGGAATACTATATTTAATTTAATAAAATATATTTTATAAAGCCGCCGATTTTTATTCGACGGCTTTTTTTATAATCGCTATGACACTTAGTCGATTATTGTCGGTTGATAGTAATGTATTTTTTATTGTATATACAGTCGGAATCAAGGCGGTTTTTATGAATATTATTCCGGATGACAACGCAAAGGGCAGACTGTTTTATGCTTTTTTGGAACTTATCAAAAAGAAACCGTACCCGAAGATAAAGGTAAGCGAGCTTATGGAAAAAGCGCAGGTTAACCGCTCGACTTTTTACCGATATTACGGTACATGGATTTGTAATCTGTTTATAAATGTTCGTCAATGATTCGTATGATTCGCACATAAATACAATTTCGTTATTCTGCAATAACATGCCTGATTTTTTTATACATTACGCAACAAAAATGCGTTGTTTATTATAATTTTGTTTCAAGTTTATTAACAATTAAAGCTGAAAGTTTTTTTTAGCCGAGAATAATTGACATTCTTCCGACTATTTGATATCATGGAAATGTAAAAATTATATATGAGTCCAATTTTTAGAATAAAATAAATTGAAAACGGAGTGATTTTTGATGGCAGTAAGACATGTTATGAGATTCGGTATTCAGAGAAAAATAGTCGCAAATATGACAACGGAGAGCTGGAGACACATTCCGCACGTAAGCTACACATATGAGCCCGACGTTACGAATTTTCTTGAAGCGTATAAAAAATACGCCGAGAGAACGCCCGAGAACGACCGCGCAACCTTTAACGCCGTTCTTTTAAAGTCTCTGGCAGAGGCTATCAAAGAGGCTCCCGAGCTTAATGCCCATATGCATTTTGAGAGAAGTCTTGTAAGAGGCAAAATTACATATTTTGATAATATTGATATTTCGGTTCCGTGGACGCTCCCGGACGGCAACATGATGACTATTACAATGAAGGATATGGGAAACAAATCGCTTTCCGAAATTGCTCATTATACCGCCGACATAAACAGGAGACTGAAAAAGACGAATCTTACGGAGGCTCTGTATTCCGTTTCGATTCACGACACCATGGAAAAATTCAAATCCGGACATATAATTAAAGGTATACTCCGTCTTATAGGCTCGAAAACAAGCGCAAAGCATAGGGTTACTCCTCTTAAGGGACAGGCAAAGAGACTTTACGAGAGTATCCCCGAATCCGACAGGATTACGTTTGACGATCTTAAACAGGGTACCGTTACAATATCGAATATAGGCGCGGCGTCCAGAGGCATAAGGGGAGAGCTTGATATGCTCATGATTATTCCCCCGCAGATCTGCGCTATCGGAATAAGCTCGATTCAGCGCAGAAATATAATCGTTACCGACGAAAATGGAAATGAAAAAGGCGAGGTCAGAAGCCTGTTGCCCATATGTATATGCTTTGACCACAGAGCGCTCGATTTCGCGGAAATGTTCCCGTTCGTAAAAAAACTCGAGGAAATTTTCAACAATCCCTCGCTTATTCTCGGTAATGATGAATAAACAAAGATATTAATAAGAGATAAACGAATATTATTCAGAAGAGCCGCCGTTTTACGGCGGTTTTTTTCAGAGATATTGATTTTTTTTGCCCGAATAAAAAACAAAACGACTGCGTTATTAACAGTTTATCTATAAAATTCTGACAAATTAACTAAAAAATATGTCATTTCTCCATTATAAATGAATGCTGTGTAAAAAATTCAATCAAAACGGTTTTGTTGTCTTTTTTTTTGATGAAAATTGTTGATTTTTAAGCGTAAATGCACTATAATTATAAAGAAATACTATAGCAAAATTTAAACGCCAAATAAATATAAGAAAGGAAGAAAAAAATGAAAAAGAACAATGGCTTTGCCCGCAGGTTTACATCGTATTTGCTCGGCATCATTATGGTGCTTTCGTGTACAACCGCGTCGCTGCCGTATTTTTCATCGATTTTCGGACTTCGTGCTTCTGCGGAGGATACTGCCGTCTCGCAGCAGACGGCTGATAATCCGAGAATCGACGTCAGCTTTAACAATAACTGGGATTTTCATTTGGGTGACGCCGACGGTGCCCATCTGAAAGCATTTGAGCCGAGAGCTTCCGAATGGAATAAGGTCACGCTTCCTCACGATTTCAGTATTGATCAGGATTTTACGACCTCCGGAACGGAGGGTGAGAGCGGAAACAAGCTCGGCGGCACGGGATGGTACCGCAAATGGTTCACTCTGCCCGACGCGTTCAGCGGCAGAGAGTTTGTTCTCAATTTTAACGGAGCGTACATGCATACTTATGTTTATGTAAACGGAACCCTTGTATGTGAGAACCATTACGGTTACAATTCGTTCTCTGCGGATATAACGAATTATGTTACGGCGGACGGCTATACGTCGAATCTTGTCGCCGTAAAGGTTGTAAACGATATTCCCTCCTCACGCTGGTACTCAGGTTCCGGTATAACAAGGGATGTTACAATCAGCATGATTAACAAGGTTCATGTCGCGCATTACGGCGTCGGAGTTACCACTCCCGACGTTCAAAGCGGAGGCGGAACGGCGAGGGCGGAAATCACGGTGCAGAATGATTCCGCGTCGGCTTCCAATGTTTATGTTTCCGCCGAGATTACCGACAGCAGCGGAAATGCCGTTTCCGGAAAGGTTACCTCCTCGCAGCTTGCCTTGGCGGCAGGCTCGACCGGGCAGGTCACTCTTTCCCCGAGTGCGGGCAGCTTTAAGCTGTGGTCCGTTGAAAGTCCGAATCTGTATAAAATGCATATTACCGTAAGCTCTGATGCGGCGGGAACTCAGGTTCTTGACGACTACAGCGTTAAATTCGGTTACAGATATATTAACTGGGATACGTTGTCCGGTTTTTCCCTCAACGGTGTAAACGTAAAGGTTCAGGGCGCGTGTATGCATAACGATCAGGGCGCGCTCGGCGCGGTTCAGGAGTATGACGCAATATACCGTCAGATAAAAATTCTTAAAAATTACGGTTTTAACGCCGTTCGTACCTCGCATAACGTTACCTCATCGGTGCTTCTCGATGTTTGCAGCGAGCTGGGAATGCTTGTTATGGAGGAATTCTTCGACGGCTGGTACGGACCGAAGAACCAGAACTCGAACGACTTTTCTACGCATTTCAATGCGGTTATTCCCTCCGGCAATCATATTCTCGGAGCGGCTGACGGTGACAAATGGTATCAGTTTATTGTCAGATCAACCGTAAAAAGAGACAGAAACAATCCGTCTGTAATTATATGGTCGGCAGGTAACGAGCTTAACCATATGACCGGCTACAGCGATGCCAATTCTCAGCCCTATGCACAGGATATGCATAATATTATTTCCGCCCTTGATTCAAGACCTCTTACGGTGGGAAACAATGAGAGCAAAATTCGCGGTATTGAGAATTATATGGATGTTGTCGGAGGAAACTACTATCCGAGAACATGGGCGACTATCAGCACGTCCAAGCCCGTAATATTAACGGAAACATCATCGGCTTCGTCATCAAGAGGCTTTTATAAATCTCTCGGTCAAAGCGGTTACGAGCTTTCGGCCTATGATACGTATGCTCCCGATTGGGGCGATTCTGCCGAGGCAAACCTTTATTACACTCAGGCATACGACAGAGTCAGCGGTCAGTTTATTTGGACCGGCTTCGATTATATAGGCGAGCCTACGCCGTGGAATAATTATAATACAAACAACGCGCAGGGCGAGCCGATATCGTCATTCTTCGGAGTTATCGATACGGCAGGCTTTGCAAAGGATAACGCTTATCTTTATAAATCAATTTGGGATTCCGGCGAGCATACGCTGAATCTTCTCCCCGGTACGTGGGACAGTTCGAAACTTTCTTCAACGTCGGCTGTTCCCGTCGCGGTTTATACCGACGCGGGTTATATAGAGCTTTACAGCAACGGCACGCTTATAGGTCACGCGTCGGCTCAAACTGTTACCACCTCCGCCGGACATAAATATAAGAGATGGACTTCATATTCCGATTCGTCCCTGTGTACGGCGTCCGACTTTACCGACAGCTCGGGTGCGCATACGGCAGCACAGGTTGCTATGTATCCCCAGTTTAAGGTGAGATGGAGCTCGGGCAGTCTCTCGGTAAGAGCATGGACCGATTCATCAAAGACAACGGAGCTTACCGATTCCGCAAAGGGTACAAAAATTGCTTACTCCTATCAGACAATCGGTTCCGTAAAGGCTGAGGTTTGGGGCACGAACGGCTCCGACAGCTTTACCGGTACGGCGGACGGAAAGTCATACGCATATATTGAATATACAGCACTCGATACAAACGGCAATTTCATGAACGACTATAACGGCACGCTTACGATTGAGGCGAAGAACGGCATTGAAATCGTCGGTGTGGACAACGGCAAGCCGTCCGACTGGTCGAGATTCCGTGAGAGCAGCGTATTTACAGCGGACGGAAAGGCTCAAATTCAAATGTATAACGGACGTGCGCTCGTTATCGTTAAGACAACGGATACCGTAACGAACAACGGCTCGGTTGTTACGACAAGCTCCGACGGAGTCGGCGTTAACGGAATCAACGTTACGGCTGTTCCCGAGACGGGAGGCGAGCTTTACGACGAATTCGAGGAGATCTGTCCTCAGACCGAAACGACCTATACGCCGTCCGTTTATGACAGATTTGATTTTGTCAAGGACGCTGTCGGAAATCTGTCTGATCCGGGCGGAGCCGGCGGTTCTGCCGTCAAGTATATTTACTATAATCCGACGGGCACGGGCTCGGGCAGGTATATTGAGGACGGCACATACATTATATATAACCCCAGTCCGGTATATGACTCGAATATTCCCGCGGCTTTGACAAATCAGTATTATTCATACGGCAAGCTTAAATCCGATACCACTGTATCGCTCAGTTCAACCGAGCTTACAAGCTCCGCCGATAACGAATACACCTTTACATTTGTATCGGGATCGTCATATTATATTCAGGATTCCGCCGGAAAATATCTTAATATCGGAACTGACAATTCAACTCTTTCCGTTTCGGATACTCCGCAGGCGTTAACCGTCTTTGTCCAGGGTGACAGAAAAATATGCATCTACAGCGGAAGACAGTTCCTTGACATGTACTCCGGCGAAACCGGAAGACCGTTTTCGACATGGGAGTCGTCAACCGGAAGCGTTAATAATAACAATAAAGTAACTCTTTATAAGAAAACAGTTTCCGGCTCGACGGGAAGCTCGTCGGCAAAGAAGAATCTGTACGACGCTTTACAGCGCGGAGCGGGTGTAATCATAGAACATTACTCCGGTCTGTCGGTTAAAACATTTGTTGAAGCATTTGAGAACGGCTTGAGCGTTTTCAACAATGCCGATTCCACGGATAATGACTTCAACGCAGCGACAGAGGCTATTCTTACCGCAATCGACGGACTCGGCGTTGAGATAAGAAAACTCCCCGCGACAATTTACAAATACGGATATTCCAACGCGGCTTCGGGACAGGATTATTCACTCGGCGGAAAAGCCATGAATAAGCTCACCTACAATGCGATGAAGGAAAAAATTACCACAAACAGTGAAATTCTCGATCAGATAAAAACCATTATCGGCTACAATACCGATACATGGGGCGAGGGTTATGCGGACGCTGCGCTGGAAAAAGCAGTAAATATTTATACCAAGCTTTATTCTCTTGTGTTTACGAGTAGAACAGTAAACGGAGGAAACAGCATAAATGAAGTATATAATACCTCCGGAACGATAAGTCTTGAAGGCGGAGATTACTACGCGTCAATGTGGAATATCTGGGATAAGGCCGGAACGATGGGTGCGGATGACAACGGCAGCGACGAGGGTGCGTCCGTTATGGGACTTTTCTCCTCAACTCTTTCGTCCGCAGGTCTTCCGGACTCCCATGCCAAATATAATTCCGCGCTTCCGTATGTAAACGTATCCGATACGAATCAGGGACTCGTTTCCAATCTGACGGTAAGCCTGGCAACATCCTCGGGTAACGCAAAGACTGTTACGCTTACTCCGTTGAGCGGTTTGTCGGTAGAAATTCCCGACATGTTCTCAAAGACGGATATTTCGTCGGGTACTGCCGATACGTATGCAAAGTATTACTGGGACACGGAATTCCCGTTCGTAATTTCGACAAACAGATTCGGTGTTAATACGTTTGATTATGATTCGTCCGATACGGCAAGGCTTTTCAGAGCCAAGTACGACGACGCAAATCACACTGCCGTCTCCGAGCTTATCGAGGCCGATTCGTATTCGGTTGTCAGAGCAAATAAGGGCGCGGGTCAGGGCTTCTTCCCGTTTAACTATCAGATGTCGGACGGCGAAGTGAATGCAGACGGCGATTATATAGGAACGCAAAAAACGTTTGAGGGACAAAATGCCATATATCACTACGGCATGACCTTCAATACCGAGTTCAACATTCCCAAGGATGGTATGTATGCCGGAAACACTCCCATTAAATTCGAATTCTCGGGAGACGATGATGTTCTTGTATACGTCGACGATACGCTTGTACTTGACAACGGCGGTCTTCACGGTGCGAGAAGCTGTTCTATCGACTTTACAAATAAGGTCATCACATATCAGTTCGCATGGAGCGCGGAGACTAATACACTGCTTAACTCCGCCGCCGACGCCGAAACCGTAACATACACATATCAGCCCAACGGTGACTACAGTATGTATAATTACACCGGCGCCGACGGAGTAACACATGAGATAAGCGCCGATATTAAAGCCGCTTTGTCAAAGCTTAACAAGATTTCCGGCGACGGAAGCTCACACAGATTCACCTTCTTCTACGTTGAAAGAGGCTCGACGGATTCAAACTGTAGAATTAAGTTTAATCTTCAGCAGCGTTCGACCAACGTCAGACTTGCCGACCAGACTCTTGTCGCGGACTACGGTCATCCCGTTAACTATAATATTACCGAGAATAACGTAATCTCGGAGGCTGCGGTAAACGCGGGCGCGAAGTTTGACTATATCGGCGTTACAAAAGCGAATTTGGATGTAGACAATATTACGGACTTCGCAAACGGCTCTCTGCCGGGAGGCTCTACGCATTTCACGGATAAAAATACGGATTATTCGGTTTCCGGACTTAAATACGGCTCGGGAACGGTCAATGCAAAGGGAGATATCACATATTCGCTTTCCGATATGAATTTTACCGGCGAGGACTCGTATTATGTAGCCGCAAAGGTTATAGGTGACCCGACGTTCAGTCTTACATCCGAATATATTCAGTACGAAAAGGTCAGGTTTATTCCGGCAAGCACGATATACTTCGAGGATAACGCGCTTAATTCGACCGCGATATCGTATAAAGGAAACTGGACGACTGCGGGAAATGAGATTGCAGGCATAAAACAGGCGGCGGATCTCATGGGCGATAAATCTGCTAACGCATACGGATACGACCCGTTCTATGCGGATAAGACATATTCGAGAGTATACTATAACGCAGACGGAAGCGTGACAAGCGCGGTTACGGACAATCCCGCATACTATACCACGGCGGGAGACGGAACGTATCAGGCTGCTCCGACTTATTATAATACAAAGGGAAAGGTAACCTCGGATGTATTCTATAAATACGCCGTAGGAGGAGGATATACCTCAGTACCTACGTATTATGAAGCAGACGGAAGCATTGTTTCATCAAACAACGCCGCCGGTACGCTTACTCCTGCATATGCGTATGCGTATGCTTACGATTGGTTCGAGACCGATAAAAACAATACATATTCCGCAGGCTCGGCTCATAAGGTTACGGTCAGCGCGGCCGATAATCCTAAGAACGGCGGCGAGTGGCCCGAGGCGGAGTTTACGTTTACGGGAACAGGCTTCGATGTAATAAGTCTTACCGATTCTACGACAGGACTTATTAAGGTTGACGTAAACAGCGTTGACGGTACGTTCAGCAAATCGTACGCGGTAGATACGTACTACGGCTACTCCTACGGCAGGCTTTACGCAGACAGTAACGGAAAAGCCACGCTTGAGGCAGACGGCAATACTCCGCTGTACTGGTCGGCAAAGAACGACGGAAGCGTATCGCCCACTATCGCATATTATGACGAAAACGGAAAGGTTACGAGTACGGTTACGGATAAAATCGCTTACTGTGAAACATGGCTTGCCGTTTCCGGAACCGATTCGCTTTATCAGATTCCCGTTATAAAGGTTCTCGGACTCGATTATAAAAAATATACGGTAAAAATTACGCCGATGTATTCATCGATGTTCAACCACCGTGCAGACGGAGTTAAGAGCTATGATTTCTATCTTGACGCGATAAGAATCTACGATCCCGCATTAAACGACGAGAGCGTGACGTCAAGTTATCTGTATGACAGTGAAGGCTATCCGCAGTATATGGAGCTTAAGGATATGCTTCTTGACGCAGGAAAGCTTACATCCGACCCCTCAAAGGATACGCAGGGAATAGTATTCATAGACGGTATAAGAAATGCCGACAGCAGAACGGACTTGAGCAAATATAAGGACGCAGGTCCCAACAACGAGCTTTACCTGATGGGCGGCTCGATGACTGACACCTCCGGAGCCGTTGTTACAAACGGTCAGGCGGCGGCATTCTCGATATGGGCTACACATATTCCTCAGGATATCCAGATAGCCGCAAAGTCCGCAAAGGGCAGTCCGATCCTTAAGCTTTATACCGTTTCTTCAAACGGCGAGGTTTTCTCGGCGCAGACGAACGTTAAAAGCGCGGGCGACGTTTACTATTCGTTTAACGCAATGCTTTCAAACGGCGGTAAGCTTACATGGAGCAGAGTAAAGGGTGCGGACGGCAATTATTATTACAAGACCGGAACGATTATTATTCAGAATGCGTCGCTTTCGGAGGATGACATACTTTCGCTTACAAACCTCAAGTGGACGTTTGATACAAATTCCGGAATGGGACAGTTTGAGCTTAGCGCAGACGATGCAAGCGGTGCGGTTGTTTCGGATTCCGTTTCGAAAAAATCGGTTTCGCCCGTTCTTCTGAGCGCAAACTACAATACGCGCTCCGTAGCATTCTCGGCCGCGCAGGTAGACGGCAGCGATATGTCGGTCATCAAGGACAGTCTCTCACTTGTCAGCGAAGAGGTATCCGAGGGCAAGGAGGTATCCTTCTCGTTTGATACGTATCCCAATGTTGAGAAGATAAAGGTTACGGATTCTCTCGGCAATGAGATTGACATCAAGGCGGAATACGAGGATTATACTTCGACCGACGGCGAAACCGTCAGACATTGGACGGTTAAACTGACGGCGTCCGTTCCCGGAAGCCATACCTATTACGTAAGCGGAACAGACAGCGACGGCTTCACAACGGACTTCGGAAGCGTTAAGGTTACGTATGAGGTTAAGCGTCAGACAGGAATCCGCAGCATGATTGAGAAGATTATCGAATTCTTCAAGAAGGTAATTGATTTCATAAAAAAACTGTTTTTAGGTGTTAAACCTGCGTAAAGAGGAGGATAAGTCGTGAAAAAGAAATATGTAAAAGCACAGATCGTTTTTGAAAGCTTTGAGTTGTCGACTAATATTGCCTCGTGCGGATTTATACAGGATTCAAACGGAATTATAACCGATTCGGAAACCGGACTGGTTGTTCTTGCTCAGGCTACGGCAGGCTGTGTTGTCAAGGTTCCCGGAGGAAACGACGGAATCTGCTATGACGTTCCCGCCGCCGGCGTAAATCTGTTTTACAGCTGATAAATAAAATAAAAGGGCGGATGTTTGCGGAATTTAAATTTTCGCCGATGTTCGCCCTTTTTCCTACGGTGTGCGTATGTATTATTCTTGTTCAATTATAAAAAAAATCACAACAGTCTTTGTTGTTGCGGCGTCCGTTGTATTCCTTTCGTCGTGTTCCGAATCAAACGTAAAAAGGCCGGCGCTCCCGGAGTGTACGTCAATGAGTGCGGTCGAACCTTTTACGGGATTTTCCGCCAACGAAAAAAAGAAAATCGACTCAGACTTTACGCTTAAATATTCGGATTATAATTATGCCGAATCTGATTTATCGCAGAGCGGAATCCTTGTCGGCAGATGTATAAGAATCCTCTCGTATGCAAAAAGCGACGCGGGAACGCTTCAGCTTGCCGTAAAAAACGAAAGCGATGAGGACATAAAATACGCAGTGCTTACCTGTACGGCAAACGGAGAACAGAGAAGCTTTAAGATTTCAGTCCTGCCGAAATACGCCGAATGTATTTTGACGGAGGATAACGGTGCGGTTTTTGATGAAAATCAGAGCTGTTACGATTTTGAGCTTAAGGACAAGATAGTTTTTGACGAAAAGATGTCGGTGCATCCGGATGTGTTTTCACTTCGAGCAATGGACGGCGTTATTTCCGTTAAGAACATATCGGATAAACCGGTTACGAACGTTTACGTTTACTATAAAACGGAGGAAAACGGAGTGTTCGTCGGCAATGAAACGTACCGCGTGAAATTTTCGAATTTTACTCCGGGCGAGGAAAAGGAGCTTAACGCCGAGCATTACAAAGCGTATACCGGCAAAATTGTTTTTATAGAATATGATAATTAAAAGATACAGCTTCGGTCCGTGTATAATAGAGGCGAGACTGCCCTTTGATGTAAAGGACACCCTCCCTTTTTCCGAATTTAAAACAGACGGCCGCGCGGAAACGGTCTATTTATATGATTATTCCTTTACTGATAAAATCGAAGCCCCGCCCGGGCTCCCCGCATTTGAAACGGCGTCGGGTGAGGTTTATTTAAACGGGCGCGAATGTGTTGTTTATTATAAAAAACGTTCGGGCGGATTTTATGCCGTCAGAACGGATTTCGAAAACAAAAGGGGAGGCAGAGTAGAGTTTTTAAACGAATATGCGCGTCTTTTGTGGGATAAGAATATACTTGATACCGTCGGATGCGAAAAAATCGCCTATGACAACGGAATTCTTATAATGCATGCTTCGTTTATTTCTTTTAACGGTTATGCAGTCCTTTTTACCGCTCCGAAGCAAACGGGAAAGTCAACGCAGGCACGCTTGTGGAACGAATACAGGAACGCCGAAATAATAAACGGCGACAAGGCTCTCGTTTATATAAAGGACGGAGAGGTGTTTGCATCGGGGCTTCCGTACTGCGGTTCGTCGCATATCTGTAAAAACGCGTCGTTTCCGGTCAAGTGCATTGTGAGACTCGGACAGGGTGAAAATACAATAAAAAGACTCGACCGTTTTTCTTCCGTCAGAGAGGTTATAATGGGAAGCTATCTTCCCTGCGGTGCGGACAAAATTCTCACGGCGGTTGAGTATATATGTAATAAAGTTCCGGTTTACGAATTTAAATGCAGTCCGGATTTGTCTGCCGTCGAGGTATTGGAGAAAACAATATGGTCAATTTAACAGAGCCTAAAATGTCGGCTTATCTTCATTCGAAAGCAAAAGAAAACGGAACGCCCCTTGCGGGGAATTTCGAGCTTACGTCAAATTGTAATTTTAACTGTCCGATGTGTTATGTCAGTCAAAACGAGCCGTGCGAGGATGCACTTAGCGCGGAGGACTGGATTGAAATTACCGATACCGCATGTGATAACGGTATGCTGTTTTTGCTTTTGACCGGCGGAGAACCGTTTTTAAAAAAGGATTTTGATAAAATATATACTCACGCTCACGAAAAGGGGCTTATAATTTCGATAAATTCAAACGGCTCGCTTGCCGACAGATATATTGACCTTTTAAAAAAATATCCGCCCGTGAGAATTAATATTTCTCTTTATGCTTCAAGCGATGCGGGCTATAAGAAGCAGTGTATGAACGCATGCTTTGAAAAGGTTACGGAAAATATAAAGGCATTGCAGAAAATTAATATTCCGCTGAAGCTTAACACGGTTATCACAAAGCTAAACTGTGATGATATTGAGAACATAATCGCACTGTCAAAATCGCTCGGTGTCCCGATTCAGATTACTCCGTACTGTTATCCGCCAATTCGTCTTGACGGGGTTTTCGGAAAAAGCGACTCGAGGCTTTCAAGCACAGACGCCGGTTTTTACAGCGTCAGGGGGGATATCGCTCTGTACGGGAGCGAGGAGTTTATTAAAAAAGCTTCACGTGCAAAAAGCTCCGAATCTTATTCGGGCGGTGACTGCTCTTTAATGTGCCGCGCGGGCAGCTCGTCGTTTTGGATAACCTGCGACGGAAAAATGAGGGCTTGCGCGATGATGGATAAGCCGTCGGCGGATTTGAAGGATATGGACTTCTGCGGTGCGTGGGAATATATAAGAAAACAAACGTCGCTTTTACGCACTCCGGCGGAATGCAGAGATTGTCCGGATTCAGCCTTTTGCCGCGCGTGTGCCGCCATGTGCCTGTGCGAGACGGGCTTTACGGATAAAAAACCGGAATATGTGTGCGAAATGATACGCTCAATACGAAAAAACACAGAGAATTTTCTTAAAAAAACGGAGAAATCACTATGAAAATCAAAAAGAAAATGACACTGCGCAATATTGCCGGAGAATACGTGCTTGTCCCCGTCGGGGAGAGCGCGGGGGAGTATAAGGGAATGTTTATGCTCACCGAAACGGGGGCGTATATGTATTCCGTCATTGAAAAAGCCGATTCGGCGTTTGAGCTTGCAAGGATGACGAGCGAAGAATTCGACGGCGATTTTGACGAAATACTGACTGATGCGAACAATTTTATTAAAAGACTCAAAGAGTACGACATTATTTAAAATATCTAAATAAAAAATGACCGCAGAGCGCTTCAAAAAAGTGCTTTGCGGTCTTTTATATATTCAATTTATAAAAACAGTACGCATCCCGATTTTTTGAACTGCTCGATTTTATTTAATAAAATCTCTTTCGGACAGTCGAATTTCACGCTTAAACAGTCTATACAGTAAAATTCGGTCGTCCCGCGGTTAATTAGTTTTTTTGACAGTCCGATATCGTTTTTCGTAAGCTCTTTACTGCACTCTTTGCAGAGACTCATTTTTTATCAATGACCTTTGCGCGGTAAACGACGCATCCGTGCTTGGGAAGATTTACGCCGAACGTATCGTTCTTAGGATATGAAACCTCACCTGTCCATACGTTTGTCATTTCGAGCGTTTTGCCCGTCGGAAATCCGAGACCCACAGCGTCAAGCGTGAAGCATTCGTATTTGCCCTCGTCGTCGGTAAAGTTGAATACGCCTATCGCGATATCGCCGTTTGCAAGGTTTCTGACGAGAACGGGGCAGTCGGTCGGGTACCAGTCAAAGAGCGGTTCGTCACCGTTTCTGACGGACTTATAATTACGGTTGCCGTTTACGAAGTAAGGCTGTCTGTACGCTTCGTCAGTGTCAATATCTATGAGAGCCTTGTTTTTGAGAATTGCGAGAGCGTCCTCGTCCGCCTCTCTTAAATCACAGCCGATAATCAGGGGTGAGCCCATCATTGCCCAGAATGCGAAATGCGTTTTGTATTCCTCGACGGTACAGCCGGTGAGTCCTACGTGACCCTTGCCCTTCATGCCGACAACGAGCATATCCATGTCGTTGAAGCATCCGCAGCCGTTGTATTCCGCAACCTTCAGCTGACTTAATGCAAGCTCCTTAATCGAGTGCCACGAGTCGAAAATGTCGCCTGTCGAACGCCATGTGTGCGCTCCGGTTTCCTTGATCCATGTCTTTGTATTTTCACTGCCCCATGAGCATGCGGCGAATACAATATCTCTTCCGCAGTTTGCAAGCGCAAGTCCCATTCTCTTATAAAGAATATGACCGTACGTTGTGAACGGGTGGAAGCAGTAGTCGTATTTGAGATAGTCTACGCCCCACTCTGCAAAGCATTTAGCGTCAATGAATTCGTGGTCGAGACTTCCGGGGTAGCCCGCGCACGTCATGGTTCCCGCGCACGAGTACATACCGAATTTAAGTCCCTTTGAATGAACGTAATCCGATACGTATTTCATTCCGTGGGGGAATTTCTCGGGGTCGGGTACTATTTCTTCGTTTTCGTTTCTCTCTCGGAGACTCCAGCAGTCGTCTATTATAACATATTCATAACCGCAGTCTTTAAGTCCGCTTTCGACTATGAAATCGGCAGTCTCCATTACGACCTTTTCGTTTATGTTCTCTGCAAATGTGTTCCATGAGTTCCAGCCCATGGGCGGTTTTTTTATTATCATTGTGTAAATTCTCCTTTCGGGATTGTGAAAAAATTATATCAGTTATTTTTATCCGTGTCAATCGAATAAAACTATCTTTTTTATTGCAGACAAAGTTTTAGAGGAGGGATTGTATTTTTGTTCCGCTTTTTTGATAATTTAAGTCGGAGGCGGGAGAAATGAAGTTAACAGATAGTGCTGTAAATAATTTTAAAGAACATTTGATTGATAATGATAAAAGCGCGTATACTGTCGAAAAGTATATCCGTGATGTGATGAAATTTAAAGATTTTGCGTGTGATTGTGAGATAGTAAAAGAAACGACGGGGGAATATAAGAATTATCTTTTCAGAAACGGATATTCTGTAAGAAGTATTAATTCTATGCTGTCGTCGGTAAACGCGCTGTTTGAGTATTTGGAAAGAAACGATTTGAAAATAAAGACAATCAAAATGCAGAGAAGCGTTTACTGTCCCGAGGATAAGGAACTGACACGGGCGGAATATCAGAGACTTTGTTCGGCGGCGAAAATGAAGAAAAATAACCGTCTTGAACTGATTATCGAGACGGTTTGTTCCACGGGTATACGCATAGGCGAACTTAAATATATTACGGTCGAATCGGCAAAACGGGGCGAGGCGGTCGTAACGCTTAAAGGTAAGACGAGATATGTTTTTATACCTAAGGAGTTAAAAAGAAAACTGCTCCGTTATGCTTCGGAGCAGGGGATAAAGTCGGGTATAATATTTGTAACGCGTATGGGCAAAGCCGTGAACAGAACTAACGTATGGCGCGATATGAAAAATCTGTGCAAGGACGCAGGAGTGAAGCCCGAAAAGGTTTTTCCGCATAATTTAAGACACCTGTTTGCAAGAACATTTTAT
>UQQT01000005.1 GCA_900543395.1 uncultured Oscillospiraceae bacterium
TTCCGATTGATTTCGGAGCCGCCGTGACTGTTAATGAATTTTAATGAATGAAAATTCGGGAACGTCTCTTGCCGAGGTAATTATTATCTTGATTTTCGAAGTTTTCCTCTCGGAGAGCTTTACGATTTTTCTGGCTCCCACGGTCGTTCCGTACGCGCCGTAATCCGTCTGCCAGCCCTCTGTATTGTCATAATACTTAACGGTGAAGCTTTCGACTCTCTGTCCCTCGGCTGTATTTTCGCCGAAGTCGAGATATTTTACCGCCTTTTCTTCGCCCATATCTATAACGATTTCACGTTGTGTTTCACTGTTGTTATAAGGTGTGACGGTTATTTCTGCGTTTTCGGCAATGTTGACGCCGAACTCCGAATTAATTTTATCGCCGAGTTCTTTCAGTCTTTTAACATCCGATTCGTCGAATTCTCCGTTGGGCATAGGCGGAACGTTGAGAATAAACGACGTGTTGTTTCCTACGGAATTTATATATGTTTTAAACAGTCTGTCGAGCGAATGAGCCTCTTCCTCTGCGTGGTAGAACCAGCCGGGACGAATCGACATGTCGACCTCCGACGGGGCGAATACGAGCCCATTTGAGTATATTATATTGCTGACGGAGCCTATGTTGTTGTCCGTGTTGTACATGTAGTCAAGACTGCCCTCGTCTGCCAGAGGTCCCGCTCCTGTCTGAACCTCGGAAAATCCGCACAGCTCTACGGGAACGACCGACCATTCGGCATAGTGCGCGTCTCCGCTCTCGTTTCCGCACCAGCGGATAGGGCCTCTGTCATTGAATATAGTCGCGTCGGGCTGATATTTATGAATAAGCTCAAAGTAACCCTCGAAGTCGTAATTCTGCTTTTTGCCGTTTGCTCCCTCACCGCACGCGCCGTCGAACCATACGTGGAAAACCTCACCGTAGTTCGTCAGAAGCTCGGTAAGCTGGGCTTTGTAATAGTCGTTGTACGCGTCCGTGCCGTAAAGCTCGCTGTGTCTGTCCCACGGGGAGAGATAAAATCCGAATTTAAGTCCGTGACGGCGGCACGCGTCCGAAAATTCGCGGACGATATCGCCCCTGCCGTTTTTGTACGGACTGCTTTTCATCGAATGTGACGTGTATTGAGTCTGCCAAAGACAGAATCCGTCGTGGTGCTTCGCCGTTATTACCGCGCCTTTCATGCCCGCCGATTTAATTGCCTCGCACCACTGATCACAGTCAAGCTCGGTCGGGTTGAATATTTCGGGCGATTCCTTTCCGCTGCCCCACTCGTTGTTCGTATATGTGTTCGGGCTGAAATGGACAAACGCGTAAAACGGGGTTTCGGTTATCAGTCTCAATTGATTTTTGTCGGGCTTAACATGCGCCGCCTGTTTTAAAAATTCTTTTATATTATCCATTGTAATCTCCAAAAAAAGACAGGGTCAAACCGACCCTGCCCTCTTGTCATTTTTACTTATATTTCGATTATTCGTCGTCCTCGTCCTCGTCAACGATTTCGATTTCGTCGATAACGTTTCCGCATTTGGGGCATACAAGCTCCGCGTCCTCGTCGTCAAGAACGTCCTCGCCGAATCTGAAAACCTCTCCGCACTCGGGACACTCGATTTCGTAAACATCCTCGCTGTCGTCAAAGTCGTCGTCATCGTCGTAAATGTCGCATCCCTCGCAGGGGTCGCATCCCTCGCAGGGGTCGCAGTCTCCGCAGGGCGAATCCTCGTCGTAGAGAATCATCTCAACATCCGAGAGATCCTCGTCGAGAACGTCTATGGCGTCGGAGAGCTCGTCGACCGCGCTTTCGAGAACTGTAAGCTCGTCGTCTGCGTCCGAAACGGTTAACGCCATGTCGTCGAGAACGTCGATAATAGCGTTGATTATCTTTGTTTCTTTCTTGTCAGCGTCAAGCTCGAGTCCCTCTGCAAGACCTCTGAGATATGCGGTTTTTTCCGTAAGTGTCATAATGATTTCCTCCTGTTCTTCCCGTCTGCACGGGGATATATTTATATTAATAAGAGAAAAAAGCTGTGTGATATGTTTAAAAAAAGCCGAAACATTTTCATATCGTGTTTCGGCAGATTTTAAAATTCTTATGCTCTGGACATATACTCGCCGGTTCTCGTATCGACCTGGATCATTTCGCCCTCGTTGATAAAGAGAGGAACCTTGATCTCAACGCCGGTTTCGAGCGTGGCGGGTTTAAGAGTGTTGGTAGCGGTATCGCCCTTGAATCCGGGATCGGTTTTTGTAACCTCAAGAGTTACGAAGTTGGGGGGCTCTACGCCGAAAACCTTGCCTTTGTAGGAGAGAATACGGCAAACCATGTTTTCCTTAACGAACTTGAAGTTGTCGTTTAAGTCCGACTCGTTGATGGGGATAAGCTCGTACGTTTCGGGATCCATGAAGTAGTAAAGATCGCCGTCGGAGTAGGAATACTCCATCTCTTTTCTCTCAATAAAAGCGGTGGGGAACTTGTCCGTGGGGTTGAAAGTTCTTTCAACAACTGCTCCGCCGATAACGTCTTTTATCTTGGTGCGGACGAAAGCCGCGCCCTTACCGGGCTTAACATGCTGGAATTCGATGATCTGATAAACGTTGCCTTCCATTTCGAAGGTAACGCCGTTTCTGAAGTCACCTGCTGATACCATAAGTAATTTTCCTCCAAATATTATAACTTACTATAATAATATAATATATTTCTCTGCGTATTTCAAGAGATTTTTTAATTTTAACGTAAAATAATGAGTTCTTTGGGCGAAGAAGCGAGATCGACGTTCCCGTTTTCGGTTACGAGGAGCATATCCTCGATTCGAACCCCGAACTGTCCGGGGATGTAAATGCCCGGTTCGTCGGTCACTATATTGCCCGCGTTTAAAACCGCGTCCGAGCGGGGGCTTACAAACGGGTACTCGTGAATTTCGATTCCGACTCCGTGTCCCGTTCCGTGACCGAAGCATTCGGCGTATCCTGCGGATTTTATAACGTCCCTTGCGGCGGCGTCGGCTTCTCTGCACGTAATGCCTGCCTTTACGGTGCTTAATACGGCGTTGTGCGCGGAAAGCACAGTGTTATATACTTCCCTCTGTTTTTCGCTGACGTCTCCGAGAGCGACGGTCCTTGTCATGTCGGAGTGATAACCGTTTACGACCGCTCCGAAGTCGAACGTCACGAAATCGCCCGATTTGATAACGTTTTCGCCGGGAACGCCGTGGGGCATGGAGGTTTTCTTTCCCGCGACGGCAATGGTGTCGAACGAAAGAGCCTCCGCGCCGTGCGAGAGCATATAATAATCGAGTTCAAGCTGAACATGCTTCTCCGTCATTCCCGGTTTTATAAAGTCAAGAATGTGCAAAAATGCGTCCTCGGCTATCGACTGCGCCTGTCTGACGTAATTAATTTCACGCTCTGTTTTAACGCTTCTCAACGCGTTTACAATCGTATCGAGTCTGCCGTCGGAAATAAATTCGAAATCCTTAAGCTGTTCGTTTTTTGTTAAATTATTAAAACGCGAAAGAGTCATTCGGCTTTCTTCGACAGCGATATTTTTTACATTGTTCCTTTTAAAAAGGTCACGAAGCTGTTTATACTGCTCTTTGCCCTCCCTGACTTCACAGCAGTCAATTGAGTTTTTAGCCGCCTCGATATAACGGGAATCGGTGTAAAAAACGCACTCGTCCCGGCATACCGCGAGAACACCGTCCGACGCGGGGAATGATGTAAAATACCGTCTGTTTTCCTCCGAAAGTATTATCGCCGCGTCGATTGAATTCTCTTTCATAAGAGACTGCAAAACGTCAATATTCATCGTTAAGACCTCTCATCTCAGGGTATTCGTCCTTATATAATTCCATGAATTCTCGTTCTTTTTCGCGCCGTCTTTTGAATTTTGAAGCGAAAAGTATCTCGGGTGCGGTCGGGTCGACTTTAATTGATACGACGCCCGCTCTGTTCGCCGCGGCAATGTCGTAAAAAAGCTGGTCGCCGATAAACGCGAATCTGTCGGGCGATACTCCCGTATAATTCAATCCCGCGATTATTTTCTTCGGAGACGGTTTTCTTGCGAGGGCAAAGCATTTGATTGAAAACTCACGGCTTATGATCCTTGCCCGCAGATTGTTTGTATTTGAAATAATGACAAGCTTTAATCCTGCGTCTTTGAGTGATTTAAGCCATTCCTTAACTCCCGGCAGGGGATTAAACGTCATGTCGAACACTGTGGTATTGTCGAGGTCTATCCCGACAGCCTCAATGCCTATGGATTTTAAAAAATTCGGAGTAATGTCCGCTGCTCTGTAAAAATAATAATTCGGGATTGCTTCGTTCATAAAAAAGGCGTTCTCCTTGAAAATATACGGGTAAAATAAATACGGGCTTCATAACCGAAGCCCGCACTGCATGAACATTATTTGTATTTGCGCTTACGGGCAGCCTCCGACTTTTTCTTTCTCTTTACAGAAGGCTTCTCGTAGTGCTCTCTCTTACGGACTTCCTGGATAACTCCGTCACGCGAAGTCTGACGCTTAAAACGTCTGAGAGCGCTGTCCAATGATTCATTTTCTTTTACCTTAATCTGGCTCACTGTATTCCCTCCCTCCGCATTTTACCGCAGGGGTATTCACAATTTATACAGCGTTACTTCATAAAACGTTCGCTGATACCTTGACATTATATAACATAGGGGCGTTTATGTCAAGAGCAAATTTTGTGTTTTTTATTTCTTTCGTGTTTTTTCGGAGTTTTTTTCTTTTAATGAGGGAGTATTATGTCCGTATTTGATTTAAGCCCCTTTTGCTTCAGGACATTTTGTGTTGAAAAGCGATTCAGCCTCGTTATATGTTATGCCGAAAATATACGCCATGTCGCCGAACACAGTCTTTTTAATATCGTTTATAAGAATGTCGTCGGCGGAGCGGGGGCTTTTGCCTGCCTTTATACGCTTGTTTCTGTTCGAGAGCATGCCGAAGAGAATGTATATTGCCGTTTCGCACGTGCCGGAATTTATCATCTCTCTGAACTTGCCGTTGCGCTCGGACTCGTCGTTAACCCAGACCTCTGAAACTCTCTCGGGGTGGTCGAGAGCGTCGGCTATGTTTTCACGCTCCGGGACGGGGCCTATCCGCGAAATAAGCACGCTGTTTGTCTCGGGAACGTATATCTTGCTTCCCCTCTCGCCGACGGGGGACAGGACAAAGTAACTCTCGTTTACGCCGGAGAATTTACGGCGTATTTTGTCCGAGACAACGCATATCCCGTTTGCGCCGTACCGTACGGCGTCGCCGATATTGAATCGAATTAATTTCTCCATTTCTTCCGACCTCCGATTTGTTTGATATATACATTATAGCACATTTTAAATGTAATTTATATAGACAAACCGTACAAACTTAAAGCTTTAAGAGAATACATACTTTTGTGAAAAACCTCAATATAATATGTATGTAAAAGCCTGTCCGAATTCGAAAATTCTTCATAATCATGTACTTTTTTCATAAGTTTGCACAATTGCCCGTTCCAAAATCTTGTCTTTTTCAAATTAAAATGTGTAAAACATACAAAAAGCGTTCTTGTAAGCCGATACCCTTTAAGCAAGCAAACAAAAATACAATTAAACGTCTGTTTTCGTTGCATTTCGTATACGTTTGTGATAAAATTAACAATGAAAAAGGTTGACGATTTATAAACCTGAATCATTATTTTAGGAAGGTGCTTTAAAATGGCAAAATGTATCGTAGGATGGAAGCTTCTTCACGATTTTATGGTGGATGCTTTCAATGGCGTCGGTGTGCCCAGAGAGGACTGTGAAACCGTCGTCGATGTAATTCTCGAATCGGACAGACGCGGTATTGAATCGCACGGCTGCAATCGTTTCAAGCCCATTTACATTGACAGAATCGAGGCGGGAATTCAGAATCCCGTTACGAATTTTGAAATCGTAAAGGAAACCGAGACGACGGCTGTTGTCGACGGTCACGACGGTATGGGTCAGGTCATCGGACACAAAGCGATGCAGATGGCTATAGACAAGGCTAAGAAATACGGTATGGGTATGGTTGCTGTACGCAATTCGTGCCACTACGGTATCGCGGGTTACTATGCAACCATGGCTACAAAAGCCGGATGCATCGGTATCACCGGTACAAACGCCCGTCCCTCCGTTGCGCCCACATTCGGCGTTGAGGGTATGTTCGGAACAAACCCCCTTACCATCGGCATTCCCACCGATGAGGATTTCGATTTCATTATCGACTGCGCTACTTCAATCACGCAGAACGGTAAAATCGAGTATTACGCAAGAATCAACGAGCCGGTTCATCCAGGTACGATTATCGACATCGACGGTAACCCCGTTTCGGGCGATGCAGGCGTTGCTCTTAAAAAGATCAGACAGGGCACGGCGGCTCTTACCACCCTCGGCGGTATCGGCGAGGCTCTCGGCGGATACAAGGGTTACGGCTACGCAATGGTCGTAGAGCTTCTCTCGGCTGTTCTCCAGGACGGCAGCTACGGCAAAGCTCTCGACGGCAAGGATGAGAACGGCAAGCTTGTTCCCTATCATCTCGGTCATTTCTTTATTGCAATCGATACCGACCATTTCCTCGGTCAGGAGCTTACGAGAAAGAAAGCCGGAGAGATTATCAGAAGCGTACGCAACTCGAAGAAGGCTCCCGGACAGGAGCGCATCTACTCGGCAAACGAGAAAGAGTGGGAGGTATGGCTCAGCCGTAAGGACAGCGGAGTACCCATCAATGACTCCGTTCAGGCGGAGATGATCAAGGTTCGCGATCAGCTCGGACTTACACAGTATAAGTTCCCGTTTGAGGACTGATAAACAATTGATTCATTACGATTCGGGGCGTGTATGCGCCCCGAATCGAACGCGTGATATTTGCCGAAGAGAGGCGTGCATACACGCAGTATTATTAAAAGATTTAAAATTTAAAGGGTGCATTATGCCCGGCTCCCTTCGGCAAAAGAAAATTTCGGCTTAAAACAAAGCCGGATTTTAATATATTAATAAATATTTTAAATATATAACGGAAGAAAGGATCTTCATCATGGATTACCGTATCGAACACGATTCAATGGGCGAGGTTAAAGTCCCCGCAGACAAGTACTGGGCAGCTCAGACTCAGAGAAGCTTTCAGAATTTCAGAATAGGCGTTGACCACGAGACAATGCCCCGCGAGATTACTCACGCGTTCGGAATTCTTAAAAAGGCCGCCGCTATGGCAAACAGTCAGTTAAAGCCCGAGAAGATGACCGCAGAGAAGCTCGACGCTATCGGCAAAGCGTGCGACGAGGTTATGTCCGGTGCGCTCAACGAGCATTTCCCGCTCGTCGTATGGCAGACGGGCAGCGGTACGCAGTCGAACATGAACGCAAACGAGGTTATCGCCAACAGAGGCAACGAGATTGCCGGCAAGAAGCTTCTTCATCCCAACGACGATGTTAACATGAGCCAGTCGTCGAACGATACGTTCCCCACAGCAATGCATATTGCTGCCGTTATCGGCATCGAGGACAAGCTTATCCCCGCCGTAGACGTTCTTATCGAGACGTTCAGGAAGCTTGAAAAAGACCATGAGGGTATTGTAAAGTGCGGACGTACTCATCTTCAGGACGCTACTCCCATTAAGTTCTCGCAGGAGATCAGCGGATGGAGAAACATGCTTGAAAAGGACAAATCCATGCTTGAGCTCGCTCTTCCCGGACTCAAGGAGCTTGCTCTCGGCGGTACCGCGGTCGGAACGGGACTCAACGCTCCCAAGGGATTTGACGTTAAGGTTGCAGAGGCTGTTTCCGAGATTACCGGCAAACAGTTTAAGACTGCCGAAAATAAATTCCACGCTCTTACTTCAAAGGACGAGCTTGTATTCGCTCACGGAGCAATCAAGGCTCTCGCATGCGACATGATGAAGATCGCAAACGACGTAAGATGGCTTGCCTCCGGTCCCAGAGACGGTCTCGGAGAGATTTTCATTCCCGAGAACGAGCCCGGCTCGTCAATCATGCCCGGCAAGGTCAATCCGACTCAGTGCGAGGCAGTTACCATGGTAGCCGTTCAGGTTATCGGCAACGACGTCGCCGTAGGTATGGCGGCTTCACAGGGCAACTTCGAGCTTAACGTATTCATGCCCGTATGCATTTATAACTTCCTTCAGTCGGTAAGACTTCTTTCGGACTGCATTCTTTCGTTTAACAAGAACTGCGCCGTAGGTATCAGAGCAAACAAGGAGAAGATGGATTACAATCTTCACCATTCGCTTATGCTTGTTACCGCTCTCAATCCCTACATCGGTTATGAGAATGCCGCAAAGACCGCAAAGAAGGCTTATAAGGACAATATCTCCCTTAAAGAAGCGTGTGTAGAGCTCGGCTTCCTTACCGCGGAGAGATTCGACGAGGTATTCCATCCCGAACAGATGGTCTGATAAAAACAACCCGGAGGTTTTTATATGAAATTCAGTTATTACCCCGGATGCACGCTTAAAAACAAGGCTTCCGAGCTTGATTCGTACGCAAGAAAATCCGCAGAGGTTCTGGGTGTTACGATGGAGGAGCTTGAAGAGTGGCAGTGCTGCGGAGCCGTTTACCCCCTTGCAAAGGACGAGATTGCGACAAAGCTCTCGTCCGTAAGGGCTCTCGTCTCGGCAAGAGACAAGGGAAACGACCTGCTCACGCTTTGCTCGGCGTGTCATCATGTTATAAAGATGGTCAACAACGACATGCAGACCGACGAGGATATCCGTACTAAGGTAAATAATTACCTCGGTCTTGACGTTCCCTACGGGGGAGAAACGAAAGTCGTTCACTATCTCGAAATGCTCCGTGACAGCGTCGGCTTCGACGAGATAAAGAAAAAGGTCGTAAAGCCTTTAAAGGGCGTTAAAATCGCTCCCTATTACGGATGTCTTTTATTAAGACCGTCCAAGGTTATGGCGTTTGACAATCCCGAAAATCCGACGATTATGGAGGACTTTATAAAGGCTGTCGGAGCAGAACCCGTTCTCTATCCTTACAGAAACGAATGCTGCGGCGGTTACACCGTTGCCGAGGATAAGAGGATAGCTCAGAATAAATGTAATGATATTCTCGCCTCCGCCGTCGGCAAGGGCGCGGATATGGTTATCACCGCATGTCCTCTGTGCATGTACAATTTAAGCAAAAACGGCACGGACTGCGATGTTCCCGTCCGTTATTTCACCGAGATTCTCGCCGAGGCTCTCGGATTAAAAGACGAATAAGGAGGCGCCCGAATGATAAACGAAAAGGAAACGGCTCAGAGAGTCATTGAAATCAGCGGCGTCAACCCGAGAAAATGTATGAAGTGCGGTAAATGCTCCGCAACCTGTCCGTCGTATGACGAAATGGAGTATCATCCCCATCAGTTCGTCGATATGATCGACAAGGGTCAGGTTGAAAAACTGCTTGATTCCGAATCTCTTTACAAATGTCTTACGTGCTTTGCGTGTATCGAGAGATGTCCCAGAGGCGTCGAGCCCGCAAAGCTCATAGAGGCTGTCCGCCTTGTTAAAATAAGACAGCAGGGACAGAATCATCTCAAAGCCGATATGATCCCCGATATTCTTGATGACGATATGCCCCAGCAGGCTATTGTCAGCGCATTCAGAAAGTACAGCAAATAATACGAATTGGAAGTGAATCAAGTGCAAAGAATAGGCGTATTCGTATGTTGGTGCGGAAGCAACATCGCCGCGACGGTCGACGTTAAGCGCGTCGCCGAGGCTGTAAGAGGCGAACAGGGCGTTGTATTTTCCACCGACTATCAGTATATGTGTTCCGAGGCAGGTCAGTCGATCATTAAAAACGCAATAAAGGAACACAGCCTTACCGGTATCGTCGTTTGCTCGTGCTCTCCGAGAATGCATGAGGCGACATTCAGAAAAACAGCCGCGGCCGCAGGGCTTAACCCCTACATGGTCGAGATAGCTAATATACGCGAGCAGTGTTCATGGATTCATAAGGACATGCTCTCCGGTACGGCGAAAGCGATAATCCTCGCAAAGGCCGCCGTAGCAAAGGTCAACCTTAACGCCCCCCTTATTGCGGGCGAAAGCCCCGTTATAAAGCGCGCGCTTGTTATAGGCGGAGGTATCGCGGGTATTCAGACCGCTCTGGATATCGCGGACGCGGGCTACGAGGTTGATATAGTAGAGAAATCGCCGACGATAGGCGGTAAAATGGCTCAGCTTGACAAGACGTTCCCGACGCTCGACTGCGCGGCGTGTATTTTAACGCCGAAAATGGTTGAGGCGGCGCAGAATGAAAAAATAAAGCTCTTTACATATTCGGAGGTTGAAAAAGTAAATGGATTCGTCGGTAATTTCGACGTTACAATAAGAAAGAAAGCAAGAAGCGTAAACGAAGATCTCTGTACGGGATGCGGAGTCTGCACGGAAAAATGTCCCTCCAGAAAGGGTAAGAACGAATTTAACCTCGGTCTTAACACGAGAGGCGCGATTTATATTCCGTTCGCGCAGGCTATCCCCAACGTTCCCGTTATCGACAGAACGCAGTGTATTAAATTCAAAACGGGCAAGTGCGGACTGTGTCAGATGAACTGTGCGGCTAAGGCTATCGACTTCTCACAGCAGGACGAATTCGTCGAGAGAAACTACGGCGCAATCGTCGTCGCTACAGGCTTTAATCCCATTAAGCTTGATAACTTCGAGGAGTTCGGATATTCAATGTATCCGGATGTCATAACCTCGCTCGAACTCGAACGTATAATGAACGCCGCAGGTCCGACAAAGGGTCATTTCGAGAGACCGTCCGACCATACACAGCCTAAGAAGATTGTATTCGTTCAGTGCGTAGGCTCAAGAGACACGTCCGGCTGCGGTAAGGAATACTGCTCTAAGATATGCTGTATGTACACCGCAAAGCACGCTATGCTTTTACGCGAGAAGTACCCCGACACCGAGGTTTACGTTTTCTATATCGACGTAAGAACGCCCGGCAAGAACTTTGACGAGTTTTACAGAAGAGCCGTCGAGCAGTACGGTGTACATTATATAAAGGGTATGGTAGGCAAGGTCACCGACGACGGAAAGGGTCAGCTTGTGGTTCAGGCTTCCGATCTTATAGCCAACGAACAGCTTAAAATCAAAGCCGACATGGTTGTTCTTGCCGCCGCTATCGAACCCGACCCGACGGCGAGAAGCCTCGGAACCATGCTTACAGCGAGTATGGACACAAATGATTTCTTTACCGAAGCGCATCCCAAGCTTCGTCCCGTAGAAAGCCCCACGGCGGGCGTATTCCTCTCGGGCGTATGTCAGGGACCCAAGGATATCCCCGAAACCGTATCGCAGGCGGGAGCCGCCGCGGCTAAGGTTATCGGACTGCTCGCAAAGGATAAGCTTACATGCAACCCCTGTGTTGCCGATTCCGATACTCTCGTATGCAACGGCTGCCGTCAGTGTGAAAAGGTATGTCCCTACGGCGCTATTTCGTATGAGAATAAGGAAGTTTTAAGAGGAGACGTAAGAAGCATCGCCGTCGTCAATCCCGCCGTCTGTCAGGGCTGCGGTGCCTGTACGGTAACATGTCCGTCGGGCGCGATGGATCTTAAAGGCTTCACATCAAGACAGATCATGGCGGAGGTGGACGCAATATGCCGATAAATGAAGAAAACAAAGAATTTACCCCGCTCATAGTTGCGTTCTGCTGCAACTGGTGTTCATATGCGGGCGCTGATCTTGCCGGAACGGGCAGACTTGCTTACCCCGCAAACGTTAAAATCGTAAGAGTTCCGTGCTCGTGCCGAGTTAATCCCACGTTCATTTTAAGAGCGTTCCAGCGCGGAGCGGACGGAGTTATCATCTGCGGATGTCATCCCGGAGACTGCCATTATACGTCGGGCAACTATTTTGCAAGACGCCGTATGACTCTGCTGTTCGGCATGCTCGACTACCTCGGAATCGAGAGAGACCGCACGAGAGTCGAATGGGTATCTGCGGCGGAGGGCGCGAAATTTGCAGCCACGATGAACGATTTTGCCGCCAAGATACATGAACTCGGAGAAAACAAAAGGTTAGGTGATCTCAGATGCAAGTAATGACGGACGCACTCGTAAAAAGAGCAAAAGAGCTGTTGGCTTCCGGTGAGGTCGCGAGAGTTTTCGGCTGGGGTCACGGCGAATTCGGCTATGACACCACGCCCGCGCTGTTTGAGGACGAGGAGAGTCTCGGCGGATTCGTGTACGACGGCTTCTGCGGCGCGAACATAAGCAAATATCTTATCGCCGAGTCGAAAAAAGAGGGTAAGACTCTCGCATTCTTAAAGCCGTGCGACACTTACAGCTTCAATCAGCTTGTTAAGGATAACAGAATTAATAAAGATAATATTTACGCCGTCGGAATTCCCTGCGCGGGCAAGGTCGATATAGATAAGCTTAAGGAGCAGGACGTCAGCGGAATTATCTCGATTGAAGAGGGCGACAAGGAGATTACGGTCAAGACCGTTTACGGAGACAAGACGTTTGGAAAAGCGGACGTTCTTCTCGATAAGTGCTACGCCTGCAAGGGCAAGGAGCATAAGGCGGGCGACGAATTTATCTCTCCGGAATTGAGCGAGGACACGACGAACGGAGATAAATACGAGCTTGTAACAAAGCTTGAAAACATGACTCCCGACGAGAGATTTGCGTTCTGGCGTTCACAGCTTTCCAAATGTATACGCTGTAACGCGTGCCGTAACGTATGTCCCGCATGCTCGTGCCTTAAATGCATATTCGACAACGACAATTCGGGCATCGCTTCAAAGGCGAACGCCGACGATTTTGAGGAGAATATGTTCCACATTATCCGCGCGTTCCACGTCTGCGGAAGATGTACCGACTGCGGTGAATGTTCGAGAGTATGTCCCCAGCATATTCCGCTTCATCTTCTCAACAGAAAATTTATTAAGGATATGAACGAGCTTTACGGCGAGTATCAGGCAGGCGAGGACGATTCTTCGCGTCCGCCTCTGCTTACGTATACGAAAACAGACGCCGAGCCTTCAATCGTTCACGAGAGAGGAGGGGACAAGTAATGAAAAGAGTTTCTCTTGATAAATTAAACGAGCTTCTCTTAGCCCTGTCCTCGGACTGCGCGGTTTACGCCCCCGTCAGAAAAGATGAAAAGGACGTTTACTTTTCAAAATGGACTTCGGGCGCGGACGTTGATCTGTCCGTTCTCAAAACGTCGAGATCGGCTAAGGATCTTTTCTTCCCTCAGGTCGAGGATATCGCCTCGTTTAAAACCGAGGGCAAGAGAATTTCCGTTATCGCCGGTACTCCCGACGGCGGGAAATTCACCGTTTTCGGAGTAAGAGCGTGCGACGCGAGAAGCTTCTCGATTCTCGACAAGGTTTTTCTTGCCGATCCCATCGACCCGTATTATAAAGCAAGACGCGACAATTCGACGGTTATAACTCTCGCATGCTCAGCTCCCGAGGAGACTTGCTTCTGCTCGGTATTCTCGATTGATCCGTCATCGCCCGAGGGCGACGTTACGACATGGGTAAAGGACGGATTCCTTTACTGGCAGTCGAATACGGATAAAGGCTTCAATGCGGAGAAAAATGCTTCCTCGCTTCTTGAGGACTGCGATGAAACGGCTGTCGATGAGGCTAAACGGAATACGAAAGAAATTGTTTCGAAAATGCCTCTTGCAAACCTTGACCTTTCCCGGTTTACTCCCGACGAGCTTCTTCCCGTATTCAATTCTCCGATGTGGACTTCTCTTTCAAAAGCCTGTCTCGGCTGCGGTACGTGTACGTTCGTATGCCCAACGTGTCAGTGTTACGATATAAGAGACTTTGACTGCGGACATAAAATACAGAGATTCCGCTGCTGGGATTCGTGCATGTATTCGGACTTTACGAAAATGGCTCACGGCAACCCGAGAAAATCGCAGGTTGAGCGTTTCAGACAGAGATTTATGCACAAGCTTATATATTTCCCCGCAAACAACAACGGCGAATACGGCTGTGTCGGATGCGGAAGATGTCTTTCAAAATGCCCGATATCAATGAATATCGTTAAAGTAATCAAAACATTGGGGGCGGAAGAAAAATGAGTAATTACGAATCGCTTGTCCCGTCGGTCGGCGTCGTTACCGACATAAGACAGGACACACCCGACGTCAAGACTTTCAGAGTCGTGGGCGTCGACGGCAAAAAACCTTTCGTCCACATTCCCGGACAGTGCGCCATGCTCTCGATTCCCGGAGTCGGAGAGGCTATGTTCTCGATTACGTCGTCGCCGACGGTCGAGGAATATATGGAGTTCAGCATTAAAAAGTGCGGATGTCTCACCGACTGGCTTCACAAAATGGACGTAGACCAGGAGATTCTCATCAGAGGTCCCTACGGAAACGGATTCCCCGTTGAGACCGATTTTAAAGGCAAGGATCTTCTTTTCATCGCGGGCGGTATCGGTCTTGCTCCGCTTCGTTCCGTCATAAACTATGTCCGTCACTACCGTTCGAATTACGGTAAGGTCGATATCGTTTACGGTTCGAGAAGCGCGGACGATCTCGTCGATTATAAAGAGATTATCGACGAATGGTGCAATGAAGAGGGAATTAACGTTTACCTTACAATCGACAGAGAGCAGGAGGGCTGGGACGGTCACGTAGGCTTTGTTCCCAACTATGTTAAAGAGCTCAATTTCGATACGAATAAGACTGCGATAATCTGCGGCCCGCCTATCATGATAAAATTCACGCTCGCGGGACTTACCGAGCTCGGATTCGAGAAAACGCAGGTCTTTACGACAATGGAGCTTCGCATGAAGTGCGGAGTAGGCAAGTGCGGAAGATGCAATATCGGTTCTAAATACGTCTGCAAGGACGGACCCGTTTTCCGCTGCGACCAGCTCGACGAGCTTCCTAACGAATATTGATAAGGGGATAACGAAATGGATAATATGGTCAATATATATTTATTCGGCAAAAAGTACAGCGTTCCGTCGAATCTTACGATTATGACGGCGATGGAGTATGCCGGTTATCAGCTCGTCCGCGGCTGCGGCTGCCGTAACGGCTTTTGCGGCGCGTGCGCGACGATTTACAGAATTCAGGGTCATCAGGAGCTTAACGCGTGTCTTGCATGCCAGACTCAGGTCGAGGAGGGCATGTATATAGCTACGCTTCCGTTTTTCCCGCTCGTTAAGCAGGTTTACGACATCGAGAAGATAAAGCCCGAGCAGATGGTTATGATGCAGCTTTATCCCGAGATTTACAGCTGTATCGGATGTAACGCGTGCACAAAGAGCTGTACTCAGGGACTCAATGTTATGCAGTACATTGCTTACGCACAGAGAGGCGACTTTAAAAAGTGCGCCGACGAGTCCTTTGACTGCGTAATGTGCGGAGTATGTTCGTCAAGATGTCCGGCGGGTATTTCTCATCCGCAGGTCGCTATGCTTGCAAGACGTCTTAACGGTAAGTATCTTGCTCCCAAGACAGAGCATCTTGAAGAAAGAGTCAGGGAAATCAACAACGGAGATTTCAAGGAGCTTCTTGAATCTCTTATGAATAAGCCGATTGACGAGCTTAAAGAGCTTTACAATCACAGAGAGATAGAAAAGTAAGGAGGCGGTCGGAATGTATACTCAGGAAATGATAGAATCAATGAAAAAGGTCGCGGCTAACCGTGAGGCTAATGCAGTGCTTGAGCCCAGACGTATGACCGCCGAGGAGAAGGATACCCTTCTTGCAACATATCACCCCGACTACAGGCAGGACGAATTCAGAGTTCTCACCGTAGGTCCCAACAAGGGCGAGAAGGTTCCCACTGAGCTGTGCGGACTTTTACAGGCGGATTCGAGAGTCAGGGATATGAAAATTGACCTTGAGCATCCCGATTATGATACAGACGTTCTTATCATAGGAGGCGGCGGAGCCGGCGCAAGCGCGGCTATCGAGGCAAACAACACCGGCGCAGACGTTATGGTTGTTACGAAGCTTCGTATGGGCGACGCTAACACCATGATGGCTGAGGGCGGAATTCAGGCGGCGGACAAGCCCAACGATTCTCCCGCAATTCACTATGTAGACGCGTTCGGAGGCGGACATTTTGCGGCAAAGCCCGAGCTTCTTTATACGCTCGTTACAGAGGCTCCCGAAGCTATTCAGTGGCTTAACGAGCTCGGCGTCGAATTCGATAAGGCTCCCGACGGTACAATGATTACAACCCACGGCGGCGGAACCTCGAGAAAGAGAATGCACGCGGCAAAGGATTACTCCGGTATGGAGATAATGCGTACGCTTCGCGACGAGGTTCTCAACAGAGGAATTCCCGTAGTCGATTTTACGGCGGCTGTCGAGCTTATTCTCGACGAAAACGGCAAGGCGGCCGGCGCGGTTCTTATGAACATGGAGACTAAGGAAATCCTTGTCGCAAGAGCAAAGACTGTTATTATAGCAACGGGCGGTGCAGGCAGACTTCACTATCAGGGATTCCCGACGTCAAACCATTACGGCGCAACTGCCGACGGACTTGTCCTCGGTTACAGAGCGGGTGCAAAGCTTCTCTATGCAGACACTCTCCAGTACCATCCCACGGGTGCGGCGTATCCCGAGCAGATTTTCGGCGCGCTCGTTACCGAAAAGGTACGTTCGATCGGCGCAAAGCTTATCAATGCTGACGGCGAGGCATTCATGCATCCTCTTGAGACCAGAGACGTTTCCGCGGCCTCGATAATCAGAGAGTGCTCCGACAGAAATAAGGGCGTTCATACAGGTTCGGGCGTAGGCGTATGGCTCGACACCCCGATGATCGAGGTTAAGAACGGCGAGGGAACTATCGAAAAGAGAATCCCCGCTATGATGCGTATGTTTGCAAAATACGACATTGATATAAGAAAAGAGCCAATTCTCGTTTATCCGACTCTCCACTATCAGAACGGCGGACTCGATATTAATTCCGAGTGCATGACCGGAGTCGAAAATCTCTATGCAGCAGGCGAGGCTGTCGGAGGAATCCACGGCAGAAACCGTCTTATGGGCAACTCGCTTCTTGACATTATCGTTTTCGGCAGAAACGCCGGACGCAACGCGGGCAATAAGTCAAAGGACGTAACGCTTTCAAAGCTTACTCTCGAACATGTAGACAAGTTTGAAAAAGAACTTGCCGACGCAGGAATCAAGCCCGAGATTGTATCTCCCAAGCTTCTTCCCGATTACGCAAGAAAGTAATTTTTAAATTATAATGCATGACCGGCGGCGCGGCGGTGACTTAATCTCCGCCGTACGGAAAAGTTCGCCGGTCTGTCTTTTTTGTCTTTTTGTAAAGGTTAATTATCGGAGGAAAAGTATATGAGTTTGTTTGGGGGTGTTATATCCGTACAGGGTATAACGTTTCTAATGTTTTCAGTGTTCTGCATCGCGGCGGTAGGCTACGCGCTGGGCAGAATAACAATTAAGGGTATCGATCTCGGAACTGCGGGCGTTTTTGTCATCTCACTTGTTTACGGCATTCTTTTTTCGAATACGTTAAGCAGTACCGTTGTTCAGAAGCTTTCGGACGGCACGGCTGTAGATATAAGCTCGAATGCATTGAAAATAGTCGAGAATCTCGGACTTGTTTTCTTTGTAACGGCGGTTGGATTTATTGCAGGTCCGAATTTCTTTAAAAATTTTAAAAAGAATTACAAATCCTATATTCTGTTGGGAATTATTATAATTGCGTCCGGCGCGCTTGCATGCGTGCTCTGCTATTATATCGGCAAGGGAAGCGAACCGAATCATGACCAGTTCGTAGCGATTCTCGTAGGTCTGATGTCGGGTTCGCTTACGAGTACGCCTGCGTTTTCAGCTTCTAAAGCCGCCGTTGCCGCGGAGTATGAGGGGGCTGTTTCCGTAGGCTACGGTATCGCGTATCTTTTCGGCGTTATCGGCGTAGTTCTTTTCGTTCAGCTTATGCCTAAAATCATGAAGGCGGATATGAATAAAGAACGCGAAAAGATAATGCTTGTCGATACGGGCTCTAAAAAAGAGTACAAGGGGAAACTGCTTGAAATGGACGGATTCGGACTTATGCCGTTTGCTCTCGCGGTTTTAATAGGTATTGTTGTCGGAAGCATTAAAATTCCGCTTTCTTCAAAGGGACTTTCCGGTACGACGTTCTCTCTTACAACTACGGGCGGAACGCTTGTCACGGCTCTTGTTTTCGGTCACTTCGGACATTTCGGCAGGGTGAATATGATGCCCAACAAAAAAGTGCTCGAGACGTTCCGTGAGCTCGGTCTTATGCTCTTCCTTATCGGAGCGGGTGTAGGCGGAGGCGCAAAATTTGTACAGTATTTCAAGGGGATTTACTTTGTCTACGGAATAATAATGACGATCGTTCCCATGGTAATCGGTTTCCTGTTTGCGAAATTCGTTCTCAAGTTACCGCTGCTTAACAACCTCGGTTCAATTACCGGCGGTATGACGAGCACTCCCGCTCTCGGAACGCTTATAAATACTGCGGGAACCGACGACGTTGCTTCGGCGTATGCTTCGACTTACCCGATAGCTCTTATCTCGGTAGTTCTCGCGTCGCAGTTTATTATAATGTGGCTGTAAATATATAAATAATATATCGGGGATGCAGTTTTTGCGTCCCCGATATTCTGATTTGAGCATGCTGTGAAAATCTTAAATTTAAAATAATTCGAGGGGCAGAGCCGAAGCCCTGCCCCTCTCCATGTGGATTATGATTTATTTCATGCCGTCTTCGTAAGCCTTGATCATTTTCTTGACCATCTGACCGCCGACAGAACCGGCCTGACGGGACGTAAGGTCGCCGTTATAGCCCTGCTTAAGGTTAACGCCTACTTCCGAAGCCGCTTCCATCTTGAACTTATCAAGCGCGTTTCTTGCCTCGGGTACAAGACTTGAGTTACCGCTCTTAGCCATCGTAATCTACACTCCTATCTTTTCACATGCATCGTATGCTTATACGCATTATATGCACTGCTATTTGCACCGGGCGCGTAAAAACGGAACACGGAATTTTATCAATGGCATTTAAGCGATAATTCTTCGTTCAAAAACTATGCGCCTCGGTGCCGAAGATAACATTCGCCGTTTACTTCGCCGTGCAAGACTATTATGTGCATTAACCGCGATTTATGAAGTGGAAATTAAATGAAAAATGTGAATTGTCAGGAATCCAAATCGGATAAGTCGATATCGTATATCAGATTATCGGGAAGAGCAGGAGGTTTTATAAACATTACGAAATACCACGGAAGATAGATAATTTTGTTTTTTGTGAAAATATTACTTTTGCAAAGAACGTATATATTTCCGAATTTCCAGTCTTTAACCGACATAATATTATCGAGAGCGTTATGTTTTTCATAGTCGTTTCCCGATTTTACTTCTATTAAATCAACGTTCATTCCGTTCTGTACGGTAAAATCTATTTCGCCGTATTTCGGAGAATCAAAATAATTCAAATTGAATCCGTTTGATTTTAACTGTTGGGCTATCGTATTTTCAAGAATGCTTCCGAGGTTTACGGACAGATCGCCGTTTAAAACGGGGAATTGTATATTATTCATGCACGCGGCGCAAAGAAGTCCGACATCCGACATGAACAATTTAAACAGACTGTGCTTTTCGTTTAGCTGCAGCGGAGGCTGGGGCAGCGATACATTGTAACAGCCGAGAGCAACGCCCGCGTCGCTCAGCCATTTAAAGCTGTTTTCATATCTGTTCAGTCTGGCTGATTTATTTACGGAATTTATAATAAACCGTCTGTTTTTATCGTTTAACTGCGACGGCACGCTGTCAAAAATAGATTGAATTTTGATTTTGTCCGAGCCTGAAGCATATTGGCTTATGTCAAGCCGGTATTGCGACAGAATGCTGTTCTGATAATTCACGACCTGTGTTATATCGTGTGTATCGACGTAAATCTGAACAGCTTTCGGCATGCCTCCGACGACGATATAGCTGTAAAACAGCTTGTTCATTACATTGTGAACAGACTGAGAAACCTCCGTTTTGTTATCAAAGCATTTTTTCAGGTACTCTATGGTTTCGTCCTGAACGGAATTTGCCCACAGATATTCTTCAAAATCCATAGGATACATGCGGTATATTTCCTCAAATCCGACCGGATATGATTTTACGTTTTTATATCCGACTCCGAGCAGTGAACCTGATTCGATATAGTCGAATCTGCCGTCCTGAACAAGAAACTTTATTGCGGTTCTTGCTTGCGGACATTCCTGTATTTCGTCAAAAAGAATCAGTGTATCTCCGGGGGCGGTTTCTTTTCTTGTATATGCGGTTATGTTTGTTATAAGCGTGTCCGCGTCGAGACTTCCCGAAAAAATTTCCGCCGCCCCCGGGTCGGTTATAAAGTTGATTTCTATATAGTGTCCGTAATTTTTATCGGCAAATTCCCTGACGAGCGTGGTTTTTCCTATTTGCCTTGCGCCTATTATGCACAGCGCTTTTTTATCCTTGCAGTTTTTCCACTCGGAAAGTTTTTTATAAGCTTTTCTTATTAACATATAATCCCCGTCCGTAATGATTTAATAGGATTGTAACATAATTCTTTGATTTTTTCAAGGTTTTGTAACATTTTTTGTAACATTATTTGTAACGTTTTATCGACGTTTTGCAGCATAATTTGTAACATTATTCGTAATATTATAAAAAACAAGGCGAAAACGGAGTGTGTCCGAATTCGCCTTATATAAATACAATTATATATTGAATGAAATTATTTGTCGTGATTATCGGTTATATACTCGCCTCCGTTCTGCGCGAAACGGATTTCTTCGCTTCCCGCGAGGAAGCAGTCCGCAAAACGTCTGTTTGATGCGAGTGAAAAATATTCCTTGCCCGAAATAATTATGTGGTCGACGAGTCTTATATCGACGGAGGACAGAACTCTTGATATCTCATACGTTACGCTGTGGTCGTTCTTTGACGGAACGCACAGACCGTTCGGGTGATTGTGCGAAATTATAGCCGCGGTTGCCTTGCAGTCGAGCAGAATCGAAACGATTTTTCTTATGTCCGAATCAGTTGACGACGTGTTTCCGCTGCTGATGAGCGCGAATTTTAATATCTTGCCTCTTTTATTAAGCGCGATGAGATAAAGCGTTTCATGCGTAAGACCTATGAATTTCGGAATCAGGTACTGAGACGCCTGCGCCGACGAGGTTATCGAGTCTGTCTGCGAGGTCGCGGAGTCGAAATATACCTTTGTAATCGACGGAATCATTGCGATAAGAGAAGCCGCATTCGGAGTAACGCCGGGAACCGAAACGAGCGCGTCGTATGAAGCGTTGAAAACGCAGTCGAGCGAACCGAATTTGTCTAAAAGCGCGTGCGCTATGGGGTTGGTGTCTTTCATGGGGATAGCATAAAATAAAAGCATTTCCAAAATATTAACGTTCGAAAAGCTGTCGAAATTTCCGTCTTTGAGAAAACGTTCTTTCATACGCATACGGTGCCCCGAATGAGATACCGTATGATTGCTGTTATTTTCCATAAAAATCACTTTCCGTAATGAAAAATTTTAATTATTTTACCATAATGAATTATAAGTATCAATATTTTTTGATAAATTCAATGTAAAAAAATCTGAGCGTTATTTATTAAAAATATACGAAAAATGCTTGACTCTCCTTATTATGCATGCTATAATCTGTTTGCCGCATGTATCGGGCATTGTTTTAAGAGGATTTTCCCGCCCGCCGCAGCGAGACTTTATAAGGAAGGTAAATCAATGTACGCAATTATCGAGACCGGCGGAAAGCAGTACAAGGTTGAGAACGGTTCGGTTCTTTTCATTGAAAAGCTTGACGTTGAGGCAGACAGCGAAGTAGTTTTTGACAAGGTTATTGCCGTTGGCGCCGATGACGGCATCAAGGTAGGCGCTCCCTATGTTTCGGGCGCAACCGTAACAGCTAAGGCTCTCAAGAACGGCAAGGGCAAGAAGATTACCGTTGCCACTTACAAGGCTAAGAAGAACGAGAAGCGCAAGATGGGTCACAGACAGCCCTACACCAAGATTGAGATCGCTTCGATCAACGCTTGATGACAAATGTCGTATTTAAAAACCGTGACGGCGCGCTGAACGGATTCACGTTAAGCGGACACGCCGGAGCCGGGGACGCGGGGTATGATATCGTATGCTCGGCGATTTCTTCGGCGGCTTATATGACCGCAAACATGCTCACTGAAATTTTCAATGAGGAACTGACGGCGGACGTAAGGGACGGTTTTATGTCGATTGCGCTGTCGGACGGGGCTTCACCCGTCGCTTCGGATATACTCAAGGGCTTTAAGCTCCATATGGAACAGCTCTGCGGGCAGTATCCGGACTTTATCAAAATTACTACGGAGGTGTAAGTTATGCTTAAAGTAAACATTCAGCTCTTCGCTCATAAAAAGGGAATGGGTTCAACCCGTAACGGCCGTGATTCCGAATCAAAGAGACTCGGAGTTAAGCGTGCTGACGGTCAGGCTGTTAACGCCGGCACCATTCTTGTTCGTCAGAGAGGAACTCACATCCATCCCGGCGAGAACGTAGGCAAGGGTTCGGACGATACTCTTTTCGCTCTTGTTAACGGTACCGTTAAGTTTGAGCGTTTAGGCAAAGACCGCAAAAAGGTCAGCGTTTACGAAAACTGATTTAACTTGACTGAAAAACGCCCCGAGGCACGTGTCTTCGGGGCGTTGATTTTTTTTGTATTTAATATATCGTTAAATATAACCGAAAAACAATAATGAGCAGATATGTAAATTCGGTAGATTTTTTATCTCTTTTAATGAAAATTTTTGTTTACATCCGGTGAATTAAGTGGTAAAATATCTGTTGGTATATTTTTAACCTTTGAAGCCGGTTCTTTTTCGGCTTCGGATATTACCAAGGAGGAAAAAATAAATGGCCAGAAAAATGAAGACCATGGACGGTAACAACGCCGCCGCATACGTGTCGTACGCGTTTACCGAGGTTGCGGGTATTTACCCCATCACACCGTCCAGCCCTATGGCAGACTATGTTGACCAGTGGGCAGCAAAGGGTCAGAAGAACATCTTCGGTACAACCGTAAAGGTTGCCGAAATGCAGTCCGAGGCAGGAGCTTCGGGTACGGTACACGGCTCTCTTGCGGCCGGTGCTCTTACCACGACCTACACCGCATCTCAGGGACTTCTTCTTATGATTCCCAATATGTATAAGATTGCAGGCGAGCTGCTTCCCTGCGTATTCCACGTTTCCGCACGCTGCGTAGCTTCGCACGCGCTCAACATCTTCGGCGATCACTCGGATGTTTACGCATGCCGTCAGACCGGTTTTGCCATGCTTGCCGAGACTAACCCGCAGGAGGTTATGGATCTCGGTCCCGTCGCTCACCTTGCGGCTATCGAGGGCAGAGTTCCGTTCATCAACTTCTTCGACGGCTTCAGAACCTCTCATGAGATTCAGAAAATACAGCTTTGGGATTATGAAGATCTCAAGGAGATGTGCAACATGGACGCCGTTGAGGCATTCAGAAAGCACGCTCTCAACCCCGAGCATCCCGCCATGCGCGGTTCTCACGAGAACGGAGACATCTTCTTCCAGCACCGTGAGGCATGCAACAAGTACTATGACGCGCTTCCCGCAGTCGTAGAGAAGTACATGGATAAGGTTAACGCTAAGCTCGGCACAAATTACAAGCTCTTTAATTACTACGGCGCTCCCGACGCTGACAGAGTTATAGTAGCTATGGGCTCTATCTGCGACGTTGCGGAGGAAGTTATTGATTATCTCACCGCTAAGGGCGAGAAGGTCGGACTTGTCAAGGTTCGTCTTTACAGACCGTTCTCGGCAGAGAAGCTTCTTGAAGCTATTCCCGAGACAGTTAAGAAGATTGCCGTTCTTGACAGAACGAAGGAACCCGGTTCTCTCGGCGAGCCTCTTTACATGGATGTCGTTACCGCTCTTGCGACTCACGGCAGACAGGCTGAGGTTATCGGAGGCAGATACGGTCTCGGTTCAAAGGACACTCCTCCCGCAAGCGTATTCGCCGTTTACGACGAGCTTAAAAAGGACGAGCCCAAGAAGCAGTTCACCATCGGAATCAACGACGACGTTACATTCCTTTCTCTTGAGGAGAAGGAAGCTCCCAACACCGCGGCGGAGGGTACCATCGAGTGCAAGTTCTGGGGTCTCGGCGGCGACGGAACCGTCGGTGCGAACAAGGACTCCATCAAGATCATCGGCGATCATACCGACAAGTTCGTTCAGGCATATTTCCAGTACGACTCGAAGAAGACCGGCGGTATCACTATTTCCCATCTTCGTTTCGGCGACAAGCCCATCAAGAGCCCGTACTATATCAATAAAGCGGATTTCGTAGCATGTCACAACCCCTCTTACATTGAAAAAGGATTCAAGATCGTCAACGACGTTAAGCCCGGCGGTAAGTTCCTTATCAACTGTCAGTGGAACGAGGCTGAGCTTGCCGATAAATTAAGCGGCGAAGCAAAACGCTACATTGCAAAGAATAATATTAAGCTTTACACCGTTAACGCTATCGACCTTGCTAAGGAAATCGGTCTGGGCAAGAGAACGAATACCATTCTTCAGGCTTCGTTCTTCGCTCTTGCAGAGGTTCTTCCCAAGGATGACGCTATCGCTTATATGAAGAAAGCGGCAGAGAAGTTCCTTAAGAAGGGTCAGGAAATCGTTGACATGAACTGGAAGGCAATCGACGCAGGCTTCGGCGCATTCAAGGAGATTGCCGTACCCGCAGACTGGGCAAACGCAGAGGACAAGCCCGAGGCTCCCGTTACAGAGGGTGCTCCCGCTCTTGTCAAGATGGTTAACGACATCATGATTCCCGTAGGCAAGATGAACGGTGATTCGCTTCCCGTTTCCGCATTCGAAGAGCATGTCGACGGTACGTTCGAGCAGGGCGCGTCGGCTTATGAGAAGCGCGGAGTTGCGGTTATGGTTCCCGAATGGAACGAGGCTACATGCGCTAAGTGCAACAAGTGTGCGTTCGTATGTCCCCATGCTACTATCCGTCCGTTCGCTCTCTCCGCAGAAGAAGCAGAGAAAGCTCCAGCAAACACCAGATTTGCTCCCAAGCCGGTTGTTAAGACCGATTATAAATACACGCTCGCAGTTTCGCCCATGGATTGTATGGGATGCGGAGTCTGCGTAGGCGTATGCCCGACAAACTCCATCAAGATGGTTTCCAGAGAGAGCCAGGAGGATCAGCAGGCAGTATTCGATTACTGTGTTGCAAACGTTACCGAGAAGCCCGAGACTACGGCTAACATGAACGTTATCGCAAGCCAGTACAAACAGCCCATGCTCGAGTTCTCAGGCTCCTGCGCAGGATGCGCCGAGACCTCTTACGCTCGTCTTATTACCCAGCTGTTCGGCGACAGAATGTATATTTCAAACGCTACCGGATGCTCCTCGATTTGGGGCGGCCCCGCAGCAACTTCGCCCTACACCGTTAACAAAGAGGGTCACGGTCCCGCTTGGGCTAACTCGCTCTTTGAGGACAACGCCGAGCACGGCTACGGTATGTTCCTCGGTCAGCAGGCTATCAGAAACCGTCTTATCGAGAAGGTTCAGGGTATCGACTCGGCAGAGTGCGCTCCCGCAGAGCTTAAAGCCGCCGCGGCTAAATACCTTGAGACCGTTAACGACGGCGAGGCAAACGCAGAAGCGACAAAGGCTCTCGTTGCAGAGCTTGAAAAGCATACAGACTGCGAGACATGCAGCGAGATCCTTGCTCATAAGGAATATCTTGCAAAGAAGTCCGTATGGATCTTCGGCGGCGACGGATGGGCTTACGATATCGGATTCGGCGGCGTAGACCACGTTCTCGCTCAGAACCAGGATGTCAATATTATGGTATTCGATACCGAGGTTTACTCCAACACCGGCGGACAGGCTTCCAAGGCTTCTCAGGTAGGTCAGGTTGCACAGTTCGCCGCCGCAGGTAAGGCTGTCGCCAAGAAGAGCCTTGCTGAGATTGCAATGTCCTACGGTTACGTATATGTTGCACAGATCGCTATGGGCGCAGACCAGAATCAGACGCTCAAGGCAATCCGCGAGGCTGAAGCATATCACGGTCCTTCGCTTATCATCGGCTACGCTCCCTGCGAGATGCATTCTATTAAGGGCGGTATGGTTAACTGCCAGGCAGAGATGAAGAAAGCCGTTGACTGCGGTTACTGGAATATGTTCAGATACAATCCCGCTCTTAAGGCAGAGGGCAAGAATCCGTTCACCGTTGACAGCAAGGTTCCCGCAACAGAGGGTTACCGTGCGTTCCTGATGAACGAGGCTCGTTACTCCGCTCTTACGAGAAGCTTCCCCGCACGTGCGGAAGAGCTCTTCTCCGAGTCGGAGGAGCTTGCTAAGGAGAGATACGCTCACCTTATGAAGCTCGTTAAGCTTTACAGCACCGAAGAATAATTCTTTTTCCTTGGTATAAATAAAACGCCCCTTGCCGGCTTAACGGCAGGGGGCGTTTGCTGTATTTAAAATGTGTCTGAATAGGCAATGAAAATGTGTCTGAATGAAAATCAGAAATATGACTGAATGAAAACTGAAAATATGACTGAATAAAAATTAAAAATGTGACTGAATGGTGTTGATTTTTCTTAAAAAATGGGTTAAAATAAAAACGAAAAGGGGCGGACTGAATGGATAAAGAAAATTACAGAAAACGTATAATAGATAAAACCGTCGCGGAATATCTGTCTATGTTCGGCGCAGTCTGTATAGAGGGAACTAAATGGTGCGGAAAGACATGGACCTCGTCTTTTCACTGCAGCAGCGAGATATTCATGGGCGATACGTCGGGCAATTTTCAAAACAGACAGCTTGCACAGATGTCGCCGAATCTTATATTGGACGGTAAAACTCCGAGACTTATAGACGAGTGGCAGGAGGTTCCGCCGATATGGGATGCGGTCAGATATGAGGTAGACCGAAGAGGCAAAAATGGACAGTTTATTTTGACGGGTTCCGCAACGCCGAATCATAAAGGGATAATGCACAGCGGAGCCGGAAGAATTGCGAAAATCCGTATGCATACAATGTCTCTTTATGAGTCCGGAGATTCAAGCGGTGTTGTTTCGCTGTCCGAGCTTTGCAGAGGAATTTTTACGCCGTCAATGACAGGAGAAGTCAGTCTGAAAAATATAATCGAATTGATTATACGCGGCGGATGGCCGGGCAGTCTCGGCGGCGGAATATATGAAGCACCTGTTCCAGCAAACGAATATTTAAATGCCGTTATCGACGATGACGTTTACAGAATTGACGGAATAAGGCGCGACAGTGTAAAAATGCGTTTGCTTTTAAGGTCGCTTGCAAGAAACGAGAGCATGACCGTGTCGAATAAAACGCTTGTAAACGATATAAAAATAATTGACGACGGGGAAGTCGATTCGAATACGGTCGGTGCATATCTCAACGTTTTCAACAGACTGTTTATTACCGAAAATCAGCCCCCGTTTTCTTCCGGCATCCGGTCGTCGGTCAGAATAAAGCAGGCGGAGAAACGCCATTTTACAGACCCGTCCCTTGCATGCGCGTTGTTAAACGTTACGGCCGAAAGTCTTTTGAATGACCTTGAAACGCTGGGCTTTTTGTTCGAATCTCTCTGCGAACGCGATTTGCGTATATACGCGCAGTCCTTCGGAGGTAAGCTTTATCATTATCAGGATTATAAAAACAATGAAATAGACGCGGTTGTTGAGCTTCCCGACGGAAACTGGTGTGCGTTTGAAATAAAACTCGGCGCAAATCAGATAGATTCGGCGGCGGAGAATTTAATAAAAATCAGCGAGCAGATAAGAGAAGAGCCTAAGGGAAAACCGCCCGTACTTCTCGGAGTTATATGCGGACTTTCAAACGCTTCATATCAAAGACCCGACGGCGTTTATGTCATTCCGATAACCGCGCTGAAAGACTGATCAGCTTTTAAGACTTATCGTCTCAGTCTCAAAGTATTCGCACGAAAATGAAATAAACAGATTGTTCGACGAATATGTATATCTGTAATGTCCGAATTCGTATGTTTTATAGCATTCCTTAAAGTAATTCGCCGTGTCTGTCACGCAGATTTCCTTTAATACGGATTCGGTTTCGTCGTCGGAGGCGAGCGCGAAAACATTGCTTATAGTACGGCACAGCTGCAAATATTCGTTATATCCGCCGTCCTTGCTAAGCGTTTTATACGAGGCTGTCGCGGTTACTCCCGTAACAAGTCCGTCGTCGGTTGTCAGCGACAGAATCACGTCGTCCTTGTCTTTCAACGAGAGAAAGACGTGATACGCGTCGTTATAAAAAATGAGGTCGAGAAAGCTGTATTTATACCTCTCGTCCGCTTCTCCGAGCGCGTTTGAAAGCTCCTGCCAGTCAAGCTCGCGTGTTGAAGTACACGACGAAAACGCAGACAGGCAAATTAACAGAACAAGAAACAGAGAAATAAATTTTTTCATAAAATCACCCGTAACAGTATATGACCGTTACGGGTTTGTTTATGCGTTCTTTGTAAGTATCGCGGCGACTACGGTTATATCGTCGTGTTTTTTTGAGTCGTCAAAAGCGAGTGCGGATTTTGCAAGCTGTTTTGAAGCAATTTCGCCGTCTGTCGTTTCGTCGCTCATCAGAATCTCCCTGAACCGCTCCTTTGCGTTCTCGCTCACGCCGTCGGACATCATGACTATTTTATCGCCGTCGCCTATCGTTACCGCGCTTTTTTCAAACGTTATGTTGCGTAGGATTCCTATCGGCATGGACGGCTTTTCGATTTTAATTAATTTCTTCTTTTTGGCCGCATAAGAAAACGACGCGCCCGCTTTGTAAAATACGCACCTGCCCGTGTATAAATCGACACAGCAGATGTCGAGCGTTGAAATTGATTCCTCCCTCGAGCGTATCATCATTGACGAATTGACTATATTTAAAACGCTGTCGGAGTCAAAGCCCGAGCGCATGAGCGCGGACGTTATCGCGCCCGTCATGACGGAATCGACTGCCGCGCGCTTGCCCGTTCCCATGCCGTCGGAGATTATTATAATGAAATTGCCCTTGCCGTCTAAAAAACAGTCGTACGTATCTCCGCACAGGCACTCGCCGTCGGAAACGAACTGATAGCCGCCGTAGTTTACGGAGTATACGGTTTTTTCGCATATATTAACGCATGTAACCGAGTCGGAAATCTCCGAAACCACGGGTTCCTCCATTGAAATGCCGAGAATTGATGAAATTTTTTTTCCGATTAATTTAAACGAGTCAAAATCCTTCGGCAGTGCAAGGTACAGTTCGCAGAACAATCTGCCGTTTGAAATAAACACGCCCGAGCTTATCACGTTGAGGTTCATATCGTTTGATAAAACGTCGTTGAGCAGGCTTGAACGTTCGGGGTCGAACTGTTCGCTTCTTTCGATTTTTTGCGCCATGTCTGAAAAGAAATCGGATATCGTCGAGAATTGATCGGCGACTATACTGCCCGTCATTGCAAGGGATGAAAGGGAGGAAAATTCACCGCAGAATTTACTGTACAAAGCGTTTATTTTTGAATACAGAGCGTGAAAATTTACGCATATCCCTGAGTTTTTTGATATCTCCTCTTCTGTAAGTCCCGACTTTACGCCCGACGCCGTATCTTTTATGATTTTTCTTACCGTATCTTTATTTTCACCCCAGCAGTTCGAATATCTTTCACACGAAATGCAGACTCCCGTTTTAATCTCCTCGGCGTAATTTCTGACTCCCGGTTCGTTTCGTCTTTCGAATATTTTAAGCACGCTTCTGACGCAGGAGGATACGTTTTCCATTGCGTTCGAAGCGGAGGTAAGCCTCATTTTCAGAGCCGATCTCTGACTTAACATATATTCGCCCGAGTCCGCGACCGAAAAGCAGGTTTCGACCTTCTGCGCGAGGAATTGAGGCATGAGCATGAACAGCACTCCGCCTATCGTTATGTCGTAAATTACGTTTAACGCCTGTGTCCACGGAGCGAGCGGGAGAGCCATTATTCCGACCGTGAGAATAAATATAACCGTTGTGACGAATCTGTTTTTTCGTCCGAATATTCCTGCGAGGAGTCCGCCCAGGGCAAAACCTCCTGCGAGAAACGACATTGAATCCGCAAGCGACAGCGTAACTCCCGCACAGATTCCCGCAAGCGAACCTCCGCGTTCGGCGGCGTATGACGCGGCGCATAAAACGATGAACGATGAGATTATTCCGGCGGGGGAGACAGTGAAAATTTTAATCGGGTTAAGCGAGATTATCATTTCGCTCATAATGATAAGTACGGACGCGGTTTCGATCGGAGTCAGACGTGAAAAACAGCGTTTTTCTTTATTGATATTCAGAGCGATAAACGTAAAATATGCGCTTGCCCCTCCCGCCGCCGATTCGGCAAGATAGAGCAGAATATCCGAAAACTTTATACCCGAGGCTATCGAAATAACAGTTCCCGTTGAAAAAATCGCGATTGCCGCCGAAATCGGCACGTAAAACTTCGCTCGTTTTCTTGTAAGAATGCTTTTACCCGCAATTGCGCCGACTGTCGCTATTACACACGCTGCAATATATCTCAGCGTCATCACGTCGCGTGAAAAATTTATAACATATCCGAGACATGCTCCGATTGCCGCCGCCGGCACGAACTGAACAGGCACCGCGGGTATAAACGAAACCGCGAACGGAGACAGAGTCGTAAAAATCCGTCCCGACGCCGTAAGCGCTCCCAAAAGAAAATATAACGTGTATTTAAAAAGACCCGTTGCCGCAGCCGATTTAAAATCCGAATTTATTTTTTTTGTGTTAATCCTTATTTTTTCCAAATTCCTCACCGCTTTTTTATTTATGTTTCAATTATAATTAAAGACATGGCAAAAATATGTCAATTTGTGTGCCGATAATAAAAAAATACTGAATATATCAATAAAAAATTTCGTTCCGCTATTGAAAAATAAGGCGGTTATTGTTAAAATATATAGATATCAATAATATAAAGCGAGTTTTGATTTTATTATGATAAATGAAGAAAACGAAGGTCGTTTCAGCGACGTTATAATAGGAAAAAATGCGGTTAAGGAAGCCCTTAAATCGGGCAGACCCGCCGACAGACTCATAATCGAGAGAGGGGAGCATAAAAATTCGCTCGCGCCTATCGTCTCGATGTGTAAGGATATGGGTATTCCCGTAAAGGAAGCCGACGGGAAAAAGCTTGATTTTTTAAGCGGACACGGCAATCATCAGGGTGTTATTCTTATCGCTGCGGCGCACGAATACGCGTCGATCGATGATATTTTCGCCCTCGCCGAGGAAAGAAACGAAAAACCGTTTATAATAATATGCGACAGACTCGAGGATCCGCATAACCTCGGCGCGGTCATCAGAAGCGCGGAGGCTGCCGGCGCACACGGAGTTATTGTTCCGAACAGACGAAGCGTCGGACTCAACGGAACTGTCGGCAAGGCAAGTGCGGGCGCGCTCGAATACGTACCAGTCGTAAGGGTCGCGAATATAAACTCTGCTGTCGCGGAGCTTAAAAAACGCGGAGTCTGGGTTTACGCCGCCGATATGGACGGGGAGCCTTATTATAAAACGGACATGAGCGGATCGGTCGCAATTATAGTCGGAAACGAGGGAGGCGGAGTCAGCCGTCTTGTCAGGGAGAATTCCGACGCGGTCGTAAGTATTCCGATGCACGGCAAAATAAATTCTCTCAACGCTTCCGTAGCGGCGGGAATACTGATGTTTGAGATTGCAAAGACAAGAAATATTACCGATAGGTGAGTTTAAGTGAACGATAACAGCAAAAAAACTTCCGGCGATACCGTCGACGAGTTTCTCTCGCGTTACCGCAGAATCGTTAAGCACACGGAGACCGTACGAACGTTCAGAACGAGCGATTCCGTAGACTCTGCGGACGGCGAAAGATCTCAAAGCGGAAAAAGCGTCCGCGCGTCCGACAGAACTATGGAGATCGACCCGCGCGCGACGTTTAATCCCGTTACTCAAAGACAGATAATAACGAAAAAAGCTTCCTCTGCTCCTGACGGAAATACGGATTATGACAAAAAAGAATACACGGACAGATTTGTCACGGAACCCGAGCTCAAAGCTTCCGATATAAAAACAGCGAGAACCATGGAATTCGACCCCTCGGCACAGAAGAAAAAGGAGTCGGATCCTGATACGGTGGAGGGTCAGCAGACGTTCGCTTCATTCTTCGGTGAATCCGCCGATAAGGAAATTAAACGGAGCATAAAAATCACCTCCGAGCCCGAAGAGGCAGAACCGGAATCCGACGGCGAATTCGATTTCGAAGCGGGCGACGATATTGCGTCGTTATATAAAACGCTCAACGTCGGCGAGGCTATGGCATTCGGAAAGAGCGAAAAATTAAGAGCCATTGCGAGAACTGCGGGGGACGACAGGGAGGTAAAGCTTGAAAATCAGCTTACTTTCCCCGGATTCGAGAGTGAAAAAAGAGAGTATGTCGACGAGGAAAAGCTTGAAAAGGACGTCAGAAAAAACAGAATAAAAAAAGTCAGAGACTTTATGCTCAAAGGCGGAGTCGAAAAACAGAAAGACGAGGTAAACGGCGATATTGCCGAAAACGTTATAATAACGAACGTTACCGAGGACGAAATCGAAAAACGCGAAAGAACCGCCTCGTTTAAAAAGTTCCAGGGCGAATTGTCGAGATTCGTTAAAACTCACGACAATGAGGGAATAGACCCCGGAATCGAGTATTCGTCCGAACACGACGTTAAGAATATAAACGCGTATATCCGTTCGGGAAAAAGAAAGTCGGGTATTCTCGTTTTGCTGAGCGGAATATTCGGTATTGCGCTTCTTATAATGTCGCTTGTTTCGGTCTCCTCGCCCGATACGTTTATGGGCGGAAATACGAAGCTGTACGCGGCGATAAACTTTTTTCCGCTTGTGATTGTCGGACTTTTGTGCTGTATAGATCTGCGAAAATGCTTCTCGGCTTTAAAACAGAAGCGTTTTGCCTCGGACATAAGTATTTACTTTATGTTCCTGTTTTCGGCAGCGCAGTGCGCGCTTATATGGTTTTACCCGGATACTCTCAATTCCGCGGTGCCGATGCTCGCCCCCGCGGCGATACTTTCGGCTCTTCCGCTTTACGGCGGACGGTACGTAACGTATAACAATATACAACTGTGTTTTAACCGGTATTCCGGTAAGGACGTTTTAAATATTTTAAGGCCGTTCGGCGACGGCGGGCTTGCGAAAGAGATGATCGCGGGCTTGCAGACTCCGGGCGGAAACGACGTAAAATACACGGCGAAAGCAAAGTCGGTTTCGGGATTTATGCGCTGTGCCGTAAACGCGGTGCCTCCCGACCCGTACGCAGATGCAGTTTCGTTCTCGTCGCTGTGCGTTTCGGTTCTTGTCGGCGCGATATCGGGAATAATCAGGAAAAGCGCGGTTACGGGATTTACTTCGGCCGCCGCAATACTTATACTTTCCGTTCCCGTAACATATATTTTTATAACGGTTCTCCCTTTGTTCAGAGAGAATTTAAAGCTTTACGAAAAGAAAGCATCCGTTCCGTCGTATTCCGTTGCCGGGAATATTTCAAAATCAACGGCGGTCATCTTTTCTTCTTCCAATATTATCGAGCAGTCTGCGTGCAGTATTCACGGAGTCAAAACGTTCGGCTCCGCGGATGCGGAAATGTCCGTTTTATATGCGGCGGCTCTTGTTATGAAAGCGCATACGCCTCTTGAAAAGATTTTTTCAAAGGCTGTAAATATTGAAGATATCGAAAACCTCAATACGGAGGATATCGTTTACGAAGAAAAGCTCGGTCTGTCGTCGTGGATTGACAACAACAGAGTCCTGTTCGGCAGCGAGGATCTTATGAGACATCACAATATTCCGCTTCCGTCGGGCGATATCGATATTTATAAAGAGGGAAGCAGAAAGATAATTTTTCTTGCGGTCAACGATTCTCTCAAAGCGATGTTCGTCGTAAGCTATCATATAAAAAGGAGCGTTTCTCAGTTTTTAAGAGAGCTTACGAAACGAGGAATGGCGATACTTGTAGATACAATGGATCAGAATATTACGGAGGAATTTCTTGAAAAGAAATGTAAGCTTCCTCAGAATTCCGTCAGAGTTATCGGTGTCAGAATCGGAGAGTATTACCGTCAGACCGCTTCGGTAACGGAGCCTGTCGTTCCTGTCGGAGGACTCCATTCGGGTACCATGGCATCCGAATCGAGTCTTATAGAGTCGTCGTTTCGTCTTGCCTCACGGCGCAGGGTTGCTTCTTCGGGAGTGTACACATGCGCGGTGATAGGAACCGCTCTCGTTACTGTTCTTGCATTTTGTTCGGGGCTTACATTGGTCGGCAGCTGGCAGATAGTTTTGTTCAGACTGTTTTGGCTTGCGTTCGGGCTTATCACCCCGGCATTTATAAAAAAATAATAAGAGAGGTATTTTAAAGTGGATATATTCGGTGATCTTTTTAACGGCGCGGTTTCATGGGGCAGTATTGCCGTCAGGGTTGTTGTTGCCGCCGTAGTAGGTATCATGGTCGGAATAGAGCGCGAGCTGTCGAATCATCCCGCAGGCATGAAAACGCATTCGCTCGTTTGTCTCGGCGCCGCTATAACGTCGATAATTTCGCAGGAGATGGGCTTTGATATAAGCATGTCCGACGCGGCTGTTGCTGTCGGCGCAAAGGTAGATATTTCCCGAATTGCATCGGGCGTTGTTTCGGGTATCGGCTTTATCGGTGCGGGCGCGATTATTAAGTCAAAGGACGGAAGTGTCGTTACCGGTATCACTACCGCAGCCACGGTTTGGATAAGCGGATGCATGGGACTGGCTATCGGTATGGGATATTACAGAGTTACGCTTATTGCATTCGTTATGGTTATGATTTCGACTCTTTTCTTAAAACAGTTTGAGGAGAGATTTATTAAAAACCGCGGAACCCGCCGTCTTGTTATAGTTCTCGGCAATAAGTCTGCGACACTGCCTCTTATCGAGGAGTATTTTGACAGAAAACAGATAGTCGTAACGTCTTTCGACTGCATCGGTTCGGACGAAGAGGATAAACGCTATTATTTCTGCAAATACTTTTTAAGAATTCCGAAGTCGGTACCGTTTATGACAGTCGTAAGGGACCTCGCGAAGCTTGAGGACGTGTGCGACATTTATGAGAGTAATGCTCCCGTTGAGTCAAAACATGTAGAGAAAAAGTAACATTTATTTGTCGATTGTCGTTAATAATGCATAAAAATGTGTTGACGAAAGCTTGACTAACTGATATAATGTACGAAGCGACTCAATTAGAAGGAGTGTCACTCGAATGGCTGATAAAGCAAAAAAGGTTAAACTTAATTACGGAAAAACAGCCCTGATAGGTTTCGGATTCATGGCGGTTCAGATTGCGTGGATTATCTACAACGCTTACGTTCCGCTTATTCTCAAGGAGAACAGCACTATCGCGAATCTCTCATGGGCAAGCACCGCTGTCGGTATTATAATGGTTATCGACAACGTATTCGGCGTTGTATTCCAGCCCCTGTTCGGTAAAATATCCGACAGAACGCACACGCGCTTCGGCAAACGTACGCCGTTTTTAATGATAGGCATACCGGTATGTGCGCTGTTATTTATCTTTATTCCGCGTATACAGCTTCTCGGCGTGCTTATGCTCGACATCATCGTGTTTAACTTCATAATGTCAACATGGCGTTCTCCCGTCGTTGCAATGATGCCCGACTTCGTTCCCTCTGAGCTTCGCGGCGAGGGCAATGCGGTTATTAACATCATGGGCGGCGTCGGTGTTGTTCTCGGTACCGTTTCCGGTAAAATAATCACAGGTATCTCCGGAAACAGCGAAACCCAGTTCGTAAGAAATAACGTTTTCCTTTTCGGTGCGATCGTTATGGTCGTATGTCTTCTTGTTGTCGTATTCCTTGTAAGAGAGCCGGACAACAGAATCACTAAAGCCGAATCTCTCAAAATCGCCGCGGATTATAAGAAGGCAAAAGGCGGTAAGGAGAAGAAAGCTTCAATCAAGAGTCTCGGACTTACAAAGGGCGAGAAAAAGAGCCTTATATTCATGCTTATCGCTCTGTTCTTCAACTCGAACGCTACCGATTCTATCAATACTTATTTTACCACATTCGCAAAATACGAGCTTAACTTTAAAGAGTCCGACGCGTCTCTTATAATTACGCTCTTTGCAGCCGCTACCGTTATCGGAGCTATTCCCGCAGGTAAGCTCGGTCAGAAATTCGGACGTAAAAAGACTATTATGTCGGGCTGGATCGGCGTTCTTGTTCTCTTCCTGCTCTATGCGATAACGCAGTGGTTCTGGCTTCTTTATGTCGCCATCGTTGCGGGCGGTATTCTTATTGCATTCGTTACTATCAATACGCTTCCCCTTGTTCTCGAAATCGGCGGTATCGACAGAGTCGGAACGTTTACCGGTTATTACTATACCGCTACGTTCTCCGCTTCCATAGTAGGTCCCGTTCTCGTAGGTACCATGTTCGATATAACTAAGGTATTCTCCTCTACAGGAGAAATCAACTACTGGTCGCTGTTCTTCTACTGCCCCGTCTGCTTCGCTCTCGCGCTGTTGTGCATGTCGCAGGTTAAGCACGGCGAGACAAGAACAATCTCCGAGGAAGTGATAAAGGACGCTCAGCAGGACGACTGATATCGGGCTTTATCTTTCGGCGCAGACCGAAAATTTCTAAAAAATTTTCTAAACGCTTTCTTTACCCTCTCGCAGTACCTATGTACGGCTTCGGGGATAAAGAAGGCGTTTTCTGCATCCGAAATCTAAAGTCCGGGCAGGTCTCATCGCATGGAACGGCGGACTTTATCTTTCGGCGCAGAGAAAAAAACAATGATTATTCCAAACGTTTTCTCTACCCTCTCGCAGTAAAGGGAGCGTTTTATTTTATGCGGAAAGCATACAAAAACCGAGACCCGATAAAAAATCAAGTCCCGGTTTTTTTGAATAGTAAACATTATTTTATAGAGGAATACACATTGTATTCACGCGGTAAAGGCAGAGATTTTTAAGTATGATTTTGCCGACTTAAAACCGCCGATTTTATATTGCCGACGCATTGCTATTTATATTATTACCGTAAGTCTCATGCGGGAATATGATATCTTTCCCTGCAAAAGAATGTTTGTGTTTATGAAATGAAATCTGTGGTAAATCGTTATTCTACGGTCAAATTTATTGTTTAAATACGAACAATTCGATTTATAAATTCGAAACAATCGAATACACCGCCGTTACCGGCAGTGCGGGGAGCATATTTCCGACTCTGAATTTTTTATTGAATACACTGTTGACTCCGACCGCGAAAATCATCACCGAGCCGACGAGCGATATATCGTCGACGAGCGCGGTTGTCACATACGGTTTTATAAGTTCTGCAAGAAGCGTTATAGAACCCTGAAATATTCCTATCGGAATAAACGAGAAGAGACAGCCGATTCCCATTGACGACGCCATTACGATTATTATTAAAAAGTCAAGAAGCGATTTTGCAAACAACGTGGCATGGTCTCCCGTCAGCCCATCCTGAAGCGAGCCGACAACCGCCATTGCCCCGACGCATACGACGAGCGACGAGCTTACGAACGCGTCCGTGAATCCGCCGTCGTTTTTGGCTTTGACCTTTTCTTTTAATTTATCGCCGAATTTTTCGAGATACTTTTCTATATTAATAAGCTCTCCGGTAAGCGTTCCGAGCGACAGACTTATAATCATCATCAGCGTTCCGTATGATGAAAGTCTGCCGTCCTCGATTATCAGCATTTTTGAAAGAGCGCCCGAGAGTCCGACGAACATTACCGCGAGTCCGAGCACCTTCATTAGCGAATCCTGCATTGATTCCTTTATTTTTTTACCGAAAAGCGTTCCGATAAGTCCGCCGGCTATGACCGCACAGACGTTGACAGCCGTTCCGAGCCCTTTAAGAGTGTTAAGAAGCTCCATGCACTTTACCTTCTTTCTTTTTTTCGGTTAAGGTAAGAATGAATAACGTCGACAGAATCAGCGCGAAGCCTATTAAATCGACGGGGTAAAATTTTGTTTTAAGCCACAGCGCGGAAATTACCGCGGCGGAGAGCGGCTCAACGCTTGCGAACAAGCTTGCTTTTACCGCGCCTATCATCGTAACGCCCGTCAGGTAGAATGTAAACGAGCATACCGTTCCGAGAATTACGATAGCCGAAAACGCCGTAATGCTGCCTTTATCGAGAGTGAATTCGTAATTCCACGGACGGAAAATCAGACTTAATATTACGCCGCCTGTAAGCATTCCCCAGCCTGTGACGACTGCGGGGTTATACTTATTCATAATTCGTTTCGGCTGGATTGAATATACAACGCAGGTGCATGCGGACAGCAGTCCGACAGTCAATGCTTTCGGCGAAATCGCAAGCGACGTAAACGAGCCGTGCGTTGCAATCAGGAACGTGCCGGAAAGAGCGAGCACGACGGCGATTATCTCGTTTAAATGAGGTGCTTGCTTTTTTATAATGCATGTTACCGCCATGATCATAACGGGGTTTGTGTACTGTAAAACCGTAGCCGTTCCCGCGTTCGAATACTGAATCGTATAAAAATACGTAAACTGGCACAGCATGAGACCCACTACGCCGAAAATTATCTGATCGAGCGCGTCGCGTTTGTTTTTGAACACGTCGAATATTCTGCCCTTGTATCTGACCGCACAGATTATGAGCAGGATAACTCCCGCCGTAAAAAGCCTCAAAGGAACGAGCGTCTGCGAGACAAAGCCCTTATTTTCAAAAAGGAACTGACCGCATGAGCCGGACAGTCCCCAAAACACGCCGCCGATAAGAGTCAGCACGGTGCCGAGCGCGTTTTTGTCTTTTAATAACTTATTCATGTCTATCTCTCCCATAATATAAAATTGTATATTTATAAATTGTATAAGTCAACGGCAATATTGTACAACAGTGTTTACATTCGATAAAAAAAATAGTACAATAAAACACGGTGAGTCTATGCAAAAGATAAATTATCAGAAAATGCTCGACGACGTTATCGAAAAAAATAAAAAAGACGGCATAAAGCCGACGCTTCTTCTGCACGCGTGCTGCGCGCCGTGCTCGAGTTACGTTCTCGAGTATTTAAATCAATTTTTCGATATCACAATGTTTTTTTATAATCCGAATATCTCCCCGAGGGAGGAATTCGACTTCAGATTGTCTGAGCTTAAACGGCTTATAACCGAGATGAATTTGAATATAAAAGTGACCGTCGGCGATTATGACAGCGATTTGTTTTATGAAAATTCGAAAGGTCACGAGTCTGAACCCGAGGGAGGCGAGCGCTGTTTCAGGTGCTACGAAATGCGTCTTAGAAAAACGGCTTTGCTTGCAAAAGACGGCGGATTCGATTATTTTACGACCACATTGTCTATAAGTCCGTACAAAAACGCCGAAAAACTCAATGAAATCGGCGGACGGCTTTCAGAAGAATACGGCGTAAAATATCTATATTCCGACTTTAAAAAGAAAAACGGATATAAACGCTCGATTGAACTGTCAAAAATATATTCGCTTTACAGACAGGATTACTGCGGCTGCGTTTTTTCTAAGGAAATAACGAGGAAGCTTCGAGCCGAAAAAGAAAAATAATAAAATAATTTTAAATCGAAAGGAAAAACAAAAATGAGAGTTATGAGCTTTAATGTTCTCTGCGGAGGAAAGGGAAAAAACTACTGGACGACGAGAAAGGATATGGTTGTTTCGGTTATAAAAAAATACAACCCCGATACGTTCGGACTTCAGGAGGCTCACAGCCGTTGGATGAATGTGCTGTGCGCAGGACTTCCCGAGTATGATTATGTCGGCGTCGGCAGAGATAACGGAAAACGTCTCGGCGAGTTTTCCCCAGTATTTTATAAAAAGGACAAATTCGAGGTCGTTTCATCGGGTAATTTCTGGCTCAGCGAAACGCCCGAAATCGCGGGATCAAAGGGCTGGGACGCCGCGTGCGTGAGAATATGCTCATACGCCGTGTTAAGAGATAAAAAGACGAAAAAAGAGTTCGCGCATTTTAACACGCACTTAGACCATATAGGTCAGACCGCTATGAGCGAAGGCGCAAAGCTTATAGCGAAGAGGGCGGGAGAGGTTACGTCCGTCCCCGTTATCGTCACGGGAGACTTTAACGTCATGCCCGGCAGCGAGCCGTATAAGCAGATGATTAACGCAGGCTTTTCCGATACGAGAGACTGCGCGAAAATGACCGACGGCTGCTATACGTTTCACGCGTTCGATATTCCGATAAGAGACGGCGAATGCGCGAGAGAAATTATCGATTTTATTTTTGAAAGAGGCGTTAAGAGCGTAAAGGAATTCAGAGTTATAACCGATAAATTCGGCGACAGATATCCGTCGGATCACTACCCGGTTATTGCCGATATTGAATTATAAGGACGTTAATAATGTTTAAGGGAAGCGAATATTTCTATTATTTGATGTACGCCGTCGGATTTATCATGACGCTGTTCATTAATTTAAAAACGCATGACAGGTATTCTCTTACGAAGAAAAAAGCCGTCGTTTACACTGTGTGCATGTTCCTGTGCGGAATCGTCGGCGCGCTTTTGATGTCGGATATTTACAACGCCTGCTGCAAGAGCATCGGCGTGAATGAAAACAGTACGGTTTCGATTTTCGGGGCTGTTGTTTTTGCTCCGATCTTCATGACGGTTTTCTTTCTTATAGAAAAGAGCGATGCTTTAAGAAATCTTGACATGCTGACGCCCGGCATTTTTATAACGCTTACGTGCGCTAAATTCGGATGCTTTCTCGACGGGTGCTGTATGGGCGTGCCGTATGAAAACGGAATTTATAATCCGATTGTAAATACGCGCGTTTTTCCGGTTCAGATATGCGAAGTTCTGAGCATGATAATAATGCTTGTCCTGACTCAAACGTATATAAAAAAGGGAAAGAATGTCCCTGCGGGGTTTGATTATCCGCTGACAACCGCCGTTTACTGCGTTATCAGATTTTTGTGGGAATTTATGCGTTATTACGATGAATCAATGCGTCACGGATTTTTCGGCGTTACGTTCTGGCAGGGATGGTGCATTATAATGTTCGTTCTGTCGGTGGTTATGATGACGGTGCTTAAAATCCGTTCGGGAAAAAACCGCGTAATTGAAAATTGACAAAATTCTTATTTTGCCTTGACTTTATTTTGTCTGTTTGTTATCATTACATAGCATGTTAAAAAATGAAAGGTATGGTTACATGAAAAACTTATCTGCACGTAAGAGCCGTAGATTTTTCTGCGTTCTTGTAATGTGCATCCTTACGTTCATTGTCGGTATTATTACGTGTGCGGCGGCTCCCGCAGAGGATGCGACCGCTTCCGCACAGCCCGACGGTGCAGTTACGGATGAGGCTGTCGCCTTGTCAGCGGATTTGCCCGTCTCGACGTTTACCGTAGAGGGTAAAGAGTATTATATCGACGGTGAAAAGCCCGACGGACTCGGCGAGGACGTTCTCGGGGCTCTCGATTATGCCGAAAATTACGCGGATAATCTCGGCTCCGACCCCGATTTCCACGAGCATATCGACACCGCAATAAAGACCGTACGTAATGACGTTAAGGCGTATGCTACGTTTTGGGCGCTTATTCCCCCGATTATCGCAATCGTCCTTGCTCTTATAACGAAAGAGGTTTATTCCTCGCTCGTTATCGGTATTATCGCCGGCGGTATCATTTACTCGGGCGGAAATTTCGAGACTACAATGTCTCACGTTCTTATCGACGGATTCGTTTCGAATATAGCCGATTCATATAATATGGGTATTCTGCTCTTCCTTATCATTCTCGGCGCGATGGTTGCAATGATGAACAAGGCGGGCGGCTCGGCGGCGTTCGGCAGATGGACGTTTAAGCATATAAAGTCAAGAACCGGCGCACAGCTTATGACTATACTTCTCGGAGTTCTTATATTCATAGACGACTATTTCAACTGTCTTACCGTAGGTTCCGTTATGCGGCCCGTTACGGATAAGCACAATATATCAAGAGCAAAGCTCTCTTACCTTATCGACGCTACGGCGGCTCCCGTCTGCATTATCGCTCCCATTTCGTCATGGGCGGCTGCAGTTGCGGGATTTGCAAACGCCGCGGGCGCAGAGAGCGGAATCAAGCTTTTCATAGAGGCTATTCCGTATAACTTCTACGCGCTTCTCACTATCGTAATGATGGTATTCCTCGCGCTTACGGGTATTGACTACGGCCCGATGAAGATTCACGAGGACAATGCAAAGAACGGTGATTTGTTTACCTCGGGTATGCACGAAGCGGTTGACGATATGAAGGTTAACGAAAAGGGCAGAGTATGCGACCTTGTAGTTCCGATTCTCGTTCTTATTGTTACATGCGTTATCGGAATGATTTACTCGGGCGGATTTTTCACCGCAGGCGAGGACGGATATCATGATTTCGTAACGGCGTTTTCGAATTCCGACGCGTCCGTAGGTCTTGTTTACGGTTCGTCAATTGCTCTCATTTTCACAATAATATTCTTCCTTATCAGAAGAGTTATCAATTTCAAAGAGATTATGGCTTCTGTTCCCGAGGGCTTCAAGGCTATGGTTCCCGCTATAATGATTCTCGCATGCGCGTGGACTCTTAAAGCGATGACCGACAGCCTCGGTGCGAAGATATTCATTTCACGTCTCGTTGAAAGCTCGGCGGGCAGACTCGATTTCATTCTCCCGGCTATTATATTCGCGATTGCCGTAGGACTTTCGTTCGCAACCGGTACGTCGTGGGGTACGTTCGGCATACTTATCCCGATCGTATTGAGCGTATTCAACGCAGGCGACCCGATGATGATTATCGCCATCAGCGCGTGCATGGCGGGCGCGGTATGCGGTGACCACTGCTCACCTATTTCCGATACCACAATAATGGCTTCCGCGGGCGCACAGTGCGACCATATCAACCACGTTTCGACCCAGCTTCCGTATGCTCTGACCGTCGCGGCGGTATCGTTCGTTTCGTACATTATCGCAGGACTCGTAAAGAGCGCATGGATTGCGCTTCCCGTTGCGATTGTACTTATGATTGCAACGCTGTTCGTTATCAGAGCCGTTGACTCTAAGAAGAACGGCAAACCGCAGACGAAAAAGGCGAAGTAATTAAAACAAGTAAAATACTATATGTCGTCCCGAAGCGTTATGTTTCGGGGCGTTCGGTTTAATTTTGTATCTTCTTTTTGAAAAAAAGTGTTGCATTTATAAAAGAAATATTATATAATATTCATCGAACATTTGTGCTGAAAATTTTTGGTTCCGAAAGGATGTTTTTATATGGCCGATAAGGAAAAGGCTTTGGAAACGGCTTTACAGCAGATTGAGAAAAAATACGGCAAGGGTGCGATTATGCGTCTCGGCTCGACGGCGAGCCTTAATATAGAATCGATTTCGACGGGTTCTATTTCTCTTGACAATGCTACGGGTATAGGCGGTCTGCCGAAGGGCAGAATAGTTGAGATTTACGGCCCCGAATCCTCTGGTAAAACCACGCTTGCGCTCCATGTTGTCGCACAGGCTCAGAAGGCAGGCGGAGAAGCCGCGTTTGTTGACGCGGAGCATGCTCTTGACCCCGTTTATGCTTCTCATCTCGGAGTTGACGTTGACTCTCTGCTCGTTTCGCAGCCTGACAACGGCGAACAGGCTCTCGAAATTACCGAGGCTCTCGCTCGTTCCGGTGCGCTTGACGTCGTTGTTGTCGACTCGGTCGCCGCGCTTGTTCCCAAAGCCGAAATTGAGGGCGATATGGGAGACAGCCACGTGGGTCTGCATGCAAGGCTTATGTCGCAGGCGTTGAGAAAGCTTACCGGCGCGATTGCAAAATCAAATACAATCGTTATATTCATAAACCAGCTTCGTGAAAAGGTCGGCGTTATGTACGGAAGCCCGGAGGTTACGACCGGCGGACGTGCGCTTAAATTCTACTCTACAATGCGTATGGATGTAAGAAGAGTCGAACAGATTAAAGGACCCGGAAACGAATTTATCGGTTCGAGAACAAGAGTAAAGATAGTTAAAAATAAGGTTGCCCCTCCGTTCAAAGATGCTGAATTCGACATAATGTACGGCTCGGGTATATCAAAAGTCGGCGAGACTGTGGATATCGGCGTTAACCTCGACGTTCTCAAAAAGAGCGGAGCCTGGTTCTACTACGGCGATATGAGACTCGGACAGGGCAGAGAGAACGTAAAAACGTACCTGCAGCAGAACCCGGAGCTTATGGCGGAAATTGAAGAAAAAATCCGCGTTAAGATGAAAGAAAACGCGAATTCGAAAACCGGTTCGGATGATAAAAAAGGGACTCCCGTTTCGGCTAAGCCGGTTATGAAGGCTCCCGCAACGCAGGCTCAGGCTAAAGCCAGACTCGATATTACGGTTGACGACTGATGAAATTAAGGTCTGTTTCAGCAAAAGGCGGTAAACTTAACATATACGCCGACGATATATTTATAATGAACGTAAGTTCCTCCGTCTGGTATTCAAGCGGATACTCGGACGGCGACGAGATTGACGACGACGGTATCGAAGAATTCAAAAGAATGGTCGGCGGACGCCTCGCGTATGCGGGTGCAGTCAGAATACTTACGTTAAGGGCTCATTCCGAAAAGGAATTGAGAGATAAGCTTTCAAAAAAATATCCGCCCGAAAGCTGTGACTTCGCCGTTGAAAGATGCCGGGAACTGGGGTTTGTCGACGACGAGGATTTTGCGGAAAGATATGCCTCGGAGCTTTATGAAAAGAAACATTACGGCGTTGACAGAATTCGAAAAGAACTCATGATAAAAGGCGTGAACAGGGAGCTTATCGACGAAGCGGTAGGCGGACTTGACATTGACGAAATTTCGTGTATCATTGATATAATTGAAAAAAAATATAAGAATTGTCTTTCGGATGAAAAGGGATTAAGACGCGTTTATGCAGGCTGTCAAAGGCTCGGATATTCATATTCTCAAATACGAAAGGCAATAGAGCAGATGATCGGAGAGAATTCAGATGAGTATTAAGGTCGGACTTATATCGCTCGGATGTCCGAAAAACCAGGTTGATTCGGAAATGATGCTTGCAAAGCTTAATGCGGCGGGATACGAAATCGTTGACGACGCATATTCGGCGGACATTGTCGTAATCAACACGTGCGGTTTTATCGAGGACGCAAAAAAAGAGGCGATAGAGAACATTCTCGAAATGGCGGATCTTAAAAAAGACGGCGTTATCAAAAAAATTCTCGTTTGCGGATGCTTGGCGCAGAGATATAAGGACGAGGTTATAAAGGAAATGCCCGAAATCGACGGAATTATGGGCATAGGCAACAACGGCGACATAGTCGAAATGTGTGACCGTGTTATGAAAGACGAGGCGGTTGAGGAGTTTGCCGACAAGGAGTCAATGCCGATAGAGGGTGAGAGAATTCTTTCGACTCCCGCGCACTGGGCGTATCTCAAAATCGCGGACGGATGCTCAAACTGCTGTACATACTGCGCTATTCCGATGATAAGGGGCAGATTCAGAAGCCGTACGGAGGATAGCATTGTTAAAGAAGCAGAGAAATTAGCTTCGGACGGCGTTAAGGAGCTTATCCTTATAGCGCAGGACGTTACGAGGTACGGCGAGGATTTATATAAAGAATTAAGACTCCCGTATCTTCTTAAAAAGCTGTGCAAAATCGACGGAATCGAGTGGATAAGACTTCTGTACTGTTATCCCGACAGGATAACGGACGAGTTTCTTGACGTTATGGCAAGCGAGGACAAGATTCTTAATTATATAGATTTACCATTACAGCATGCGGACGGAAGAATTCTAAAAAGAATGAACAGAACGGGAGACAAGGAGTCGCTTCTTGCTCTTATCGAAAAAATCAGAGACAGGCTTCCGAATGCTATAATTCGTACGACGTTTATAACGGGATTCCCCGGAGAGGGTGAGGACGAGTTCAATACTCTTTCCGAATTCGTGGATGAGGCGCAGTTTGACAGACTCGGATGCTTTGCGTATTCGCCCGAGGAGAACACTCCCGCAGCTGAATTCGATGATCAAGTCGACGACGACGTTAAGCAGAGGCGCGGAGAAATTATAATGGAACAGCAGTACGATATTTTTTCGTACAAGCAGAAACAGCTTATCGGCACCGTTCAGAGATGTGTTGTCGACGGCTATGACGCGTACACCGACAGCTATTTCGGCAGAACGTGGATGGACGCGCCCGAAATTGATTCCGCAGTTTTCTTTACGAGCCGAAGAGAGCTTGACGAGGGCGATATGGTTGACGTAAGAATATTTGATACTAAGGATTACGACCTCATGGGCGAGGTCGCAGAGTAAGAAGCGGTCTAACGCATCAGACTGCCGTATAAGGAGAGCGAATGAATACACCGAATAAACTCACTGTAATGAGAATGCTGATTACTCCGGTATTTTTGGCGTTATATCTAATAAAAGACATTCCGCACAGTGCGCTGTGGGCGCTGATTGTTTTCCTGATTGCGTCGGTAACGGACGCGGTTGACGGTCGGCTTGCGAGAAAGTATAATCAAGTCACTGTTTTCGGTAAATTAGCCGACCCGGTCGCGGATAAAATGCTGACTACGGCCGCGCTTCTCGCGTTTATGAACGACGGACTGTGCAGTATATGGACAGTATTTATAATTCTGACGAGAGAATTCGCCGTTACGTCGGCGCGTCTTATAGCTTCGTCACAGGGGGTTGTCATTCCCGCTAATATATGGGGTAAGATAAAAACCGTTTCGCAGATGGTATTTACTGTTGTAATAATGGCTTTTCTTGTGTTCAAGGATTTCGGTTTTATGCCCGAGAGAGTAAATATTGCTCTGATTTCAAATATCCTGCTCGGCATAACGGCGGTTCTCGCGGTAATCTCGGGTATTATATACCTGATAAAAGCGAAGGACAAAATAGATATTACAATGTAACAAAGAATAATTCACACCGTATACTGTCATGAGGTGATACGGTGTGAATTTTATTTTATCCGCGTTTCTTGCGGGTCTAATGACATGGCTGATAACCGCGCTCGGAGCGGGGGTTGTTATATTTTATAAAAAATATGCCGGCTCTGCGGTCGGAAAAACGCTCGGATTTTCGGCGGGTGTGATGCTCGCTTCTTCGTTTTGGTCACTGTTGGAACCGAGCGTTAACGATTATTCTTATGCTTTAACTCTTCCGGTTTGGGTCGGAGTTTCGCTGTCGTTTGCGCTCGGAGCGTTTATGATACTTGCCGTTGACCGCGCGGGAAGGATTATTTCGTCGCATGCGAATGTCGGAGAAAACCGCGGACTTTTTTTGATGATACTCGGTATAACGGCTCACAATATCCCGGAGGGGCTTGCGGTGGGAGTCGCGTTCGGAGCCATTGCCGACGGATATTCGCGTGAGGCTTTGATAGGGGCGGTGTCGGTCGCGGTCGGAATCGGAATTCAAAATTTTCCGGAGGGGGCGGCGGTTTCGCTTCCGATGAGGCAGAAGGGCTTTTCGAGGACTAAATCGTTTTTTGCCGCCCAGGCAACAGCTCTTGTCGAGCCGATTTTTGCCGTTGCAGGCGCAGTATGCGCATCGAGGGCGGTCAGTCTGCTCCCGTTATCGCTGTCGTTTGCCGCGGGAAATATGATAACAGTCTGTGCTCACGAGGTTATACCGGAATGTAAAACAGAGGGCGGCGGATATTCGCAAACGGTGTGGATCATTATAGGATTTGTAATAATGACGGTGCTTGATCTTGCGTTCGGATAAGAATTCAAATGTAAATTTATTGTTTATTTTCACCCGAAAGATTGAAATAAAGGCACGTATACTGTATAATCAAAATTAATAACATTAAAAAACGGGTGAGAATATGAATACTATCAGCGTTAACAAAATGTCGCTTGTCGACGAACTGGGCAGAGAGCGCATATTCAACGGTATCAATATGGTACATAAGGGCGGAAAGGACGGCGCGGTTCACAAGGATTATAAACCGGACTGGACGGAGGAAACGTTTGCGTCGTTTAAAAAACTCGGCATAAATATCGTTCGGCTCGGACTTATTTGGGACGCAATCGAGCCTGAGTGCGGAAAATACGACGATGATTATCTCGATATGATGATTTCGTATGCCGAAATGTGTGAAAAATACGGCATTTACTACTATCTCGACATGCACCAGGATCTTTATTCGGCTTACTATGCCGACGGTGCTCCCGGCTGGGCGACAATTACGGATTCATATAAGTACAAGGAGCCTAAATTTATTTGGGCGGAGGGTTATTTCTTTTCAAAGGCCGTTCACAGAGCGTGCGATAACTTTTGGAACAATACTTCGGTAAACGGCAGGGGACTTCAGGATCACTACTGCGATATGTGGAAGCACGTCGTTGAAAAATTCAAGGACAGACCCGGACTTATCGGATTCGACGTAATGAACGAGCCTTATCCCGGAACCGACGGAGGAAAGGCATTCCGCCAAATCGTAAAGGGCGGAATCGGCACGATATTCTTTTCCGGTAAGGTTAAGCGTATAAAGGCTCTTAAAAATATTATAAAGGGCGACGATAAATTTACCTCCGCGCTTGCCGTTCTTGACGACAGAAGCGTTATGAAGAGCGTTACAAAGCCCGCGGAGAGCACGATAAGACAGTTTGACGTTAAAAAATATTATCCGTTCTTCCAAAAATGCGCGGCAGCTATTCGCGAGGTTACGGATAAGGGTATAATTATTATGGAAAACTGCTATTATTCAAATCTCGGAATTCCGTGTACTACGCCGAGGCTTGTATACAAAAACGGCGGACGCGAGGAGAATTTAATGTTTGCTCCCCACGCATACGACCTGACAGTTGATACTCCGATGACAAATACCGCAAGCAATGCGAGAGTCGACGGCATTTTTGATCAGCACAGGCATACACAGTTAAGACTCGGTGTACCCGTTATCGTAGGAGAGTGGGGCGGAATGGTCGACGGAAGCGAGGAATATCCGCATCTTGAGCATCTGCTCGAAAAGTTCGACGCGAATAAATGGAGTCAGACCTACTGGGCGTATTACTCGGGGCTTATGGACACGAAAATCATGAAGATAATCGCGCGTCCGTATCCGCAGGCTGTCAGCGGGGAAATAAAATCATACGGATTTGACAGGAAAAATAAGATTTTTACGCTTAAATACACGCATTCCGGTTTAAATAAGGGTATGACCGAAATATTCCTGCCCGAAGAACCCGCGAAAATAGAAGCCGACGGCAAGTACGAGGTTAAGACCGATGACAGAGGCGTTATAACGCTTTATGTTGAACCTGTCGACGGGGAGAATACTGTAAAAGTATTTTATTAATGTAAAATAATAAATGCCGAATAACAACGCGGATGGTGTTCCGAGTTGTTATTCGGTTTTTTTATGCTGAATATAAAATAAGCTATTTTTTCATATCATTACTAAATTCAGATAAACGAATATCTCTGTTAAAGAAATGCATCCCCCAACTTATTATGGTGTACCGTATGAGTGTGTGATATTAAAACGAATAAAACAGTATGCCGAGTCCGGCGGAAATTAGAATCAATAAAACAGGGGAGACGGCTTGTTTTTTTATTTTCTTAAAAATAAGAGCGGTTAGGGCGATAAGTGCGAAAATAATAATCGCCTTAAGGTCGGGTGTGATTTTGCAGCCGATCGATGAGAAATTGAAAAGTGCGCTTAAAAGCATTATTATGCCCGCTGATAGAATCATTGCTGCAATACACGGTCTGATTCCGTCAAGAAACGACTGCACCGCTCTGTATTTGAGAAGATTTTTCAGAATCAATGATATTATAAGAATTATTATGAACGACGGGAGAACGACTCCGAATGTCGCAGACAGCGCGCCGAGAATTCCGCCCTGCGAGGAGCCGATAAACGTTGCCATGTTAATGGCGAGAGGTCCCGGGGTGGACTCGGAAACGGCGATAAAATTCATAAGCTGATTTTCCGTCAGCCATCCGTTTGAAATAACCGTATCGCGTATGAGCGAAATCATACCGTAGCCGCCGCCGAACGAGAACGCTCCGATTTTTAGAAATTCGAGGAATAATTTTAAATATATCATTTCTTTGCTCCCCGCTTTTCTGTAAAGGCTTTAACCGCGTAAATTAATACGGCTATGAATCCGCATATAAGAATATAGTACACGCTCGAAAAATTGACGGCAAACAAGGAGCATGCCGTCATTGCCGTCAAAACGGAGACGGATATTATTATATTAAAAGCGTTTCGTTTCAGAGTTTTTAATATTTTGATTCCGGAGGAAATTATGAGGTAAACGACGCACGCCTGAATTCCGCGAAAAGCGTAGGCGACGTATTTTAAACTTAAAAATTTATCGAGAAACAGCGAGATCACGTATATTACGATAAAGCTCGGCAGGCATACGGCGAGTGTAGCAATAACTGAACCGATAACTCCGCCGATCTTGCATCCGACGTAGGTCGCGGAGTTTACCGCCATAGGACCGGGCGTTGACTCGGAGATCGCCGTCATGTCGAGGAATTCGTCCTCCGTTATCCATTTGCGTTTTGTAACGAACTCGTTCTCAATCAGAGGGATCATGGCATAGCCGCCGCCGAATGAGAACGCGCCGATTTTAAGGAAAGAGAGAAACAGCGAGAGATATCTGTTCATGTGAAATCATACTCCGTGATGAATTTGTTTCATTGAAAAAGACCAAGTCATGCGACTTGGTCTTTTAATGGCTGGGGAATAGGGATTCGAACCCCAACAAACAGAGTCAGAGTCTGTCGTGCTACCGTTACACTATTCCCCAACGGAACGATATGTATTATATAACGGAGGATAGATTTTGTCAAGGGGTTTTGATTAAATTTTTTGTTTTTTTGGATTGGATTAATCAATAAGGCATAGATTCATTATTTGTCGGATGCGAATAAAAATATATTTCTTTGATTATGCGTTATTTTCTGAATAACAAAAGTCAAAATGCACATATATACAAGTATATAAATTCACTTGCAGATATAGCGGAAACAGCGATTTTTACGCTTTTTTATTTATAATCGGGTTTTTCGTGAATGTTTCCGAAATTGTCCGTCTATTTCTGTTATTTGTATTTTCTGACGAGAGCGTTCATTTTCTTTATTTTACGTCTCCAAAGAATATACTTAGAGAGCCAAACAACAATAAAAATTGCAGTGAATATTCCCGCATAGGAGAGAAAACCGATGACGGAGTGCTTCATCCAGTTTGTAACATAAGCAATTGGCAGCATGATAACGCTGATAATCAGAAAGTAGACACCGCTTTGCATTGAAAGGCTCCATGAGTCAATCTCCCAAATCACCGACGCCGACGCAAAGCCGGCTCCCATAATCGCACACAGAACAGTCTGCAGGACTACAGCGTTCAACTCGCTTCCCATTGCAGCTGTAAGCTCAGGAGTAACGGAATAAAAAGAACCGTTTCCTATGAAGGCGGAAATAATCAGAGTAATCACAAATCCAATGGCAATTCCCGTCGGCAATCCGAGTAATCCGCGCATTATAATTTTCTTTTTCATAATTAATCTCCATTCTGCCGACAACGCGCCGGCGCAAATAGTAATTTATGAGTGCCGACCGACGGCGATTTTCTATTATATAATTGTTTTGAGTGAAAATATGCACTGTAACGCAAGTGTTATTGAATTACAGAATACATTTTCGCCTAAAACGGGATTTCAAACGGCGATGGAACTTTTTTTTGAGCGCAAATAAGTGTTGACCTTAAGTACATACGCTGAAAAATGCTTTGGCAAATATTGAATTGTGCAATATCCTTTTTCACGCTAACCGCCTTATAACCCCAACAACTGTTTGATTTTTGCAACATATCGTCTTGAAGCGTAAGTAACGGTTCCGTTTGAGAGGGAAACACAAATGGTTCCTACAAAGCTCAGGTCAAAGCTGACGACCTTTTTCAGATTAATAATCTCGCCGTTTGAGATTCGTACAAAGGAACGATCCGCAAGCCTCTGTTCTGCCTCGTACAGACGCATCCGGAGAAGATGAACGCCGTTTTCTGCTTCGGCATAGACCTTGCCGTCTGACGCATAAATACGATAAATTGCGTCCGGCTCAAGCATTGAAACCCGGTCGTCTTTGAAGCCTGCAAGCATCCTGCTTTGTCCGCTCGAAAGCCGTTTTATGATTTCGTTGATTTCCTCGGTCATTTTGTCTGTTACAACGATGACTCTCGGTTCGACGCAGTTCTCGTCGATTTTAATCTCGATCTTCATTATGGTTTCTCCCTTCCGCAGTTATATTATAAAGGTTTTTAAAGATTACTTCCGCTGTTGCGCGATAAACGGAGGTTATTTGAGTATAGACGGTTAATTATAGCAGGTAATAACGCAAAAATGATATACCGGATTGTTTGCGGAAATAAAATAATATTTCTTCTGTATATCCTTCAGCCATACAGATAAACAGATAATCCTGACAGGATTTACAATAAGCATCATTAAGAGCCGCTGTCACAAGGTCATGCGAAGGCGTCATTATCTATATGAATTATATATTCGTTCGACTCGGAAAAGCAAGATAAAAAACGGAACCGAAAATAAATGCGGTTCCGTTTTATGAAATATCAAAAAATAATTATTTGGTTCCGAAGATTCTGTCTCCGGCGTCGCCGAGACCGGGGATGATATATCCGTGGTCGTTAAGCTTTTCATCGAGAGCGGCGCAGTAGATATCTACGTCGGGATGAGCCGCCGCAAGAGCGTTAAGTCCCTCGGGAGCTGCGATGGTGCACATGAACTTGATGGTCTTGGGACCTCTCTTTTTAATCTGGGTTATAGCGTCAATAGCCGAACCGCCGGTTGCACACATCGGGTCAACTACGAAAACTTCGCGCTCGCTGATGTCGGCGGGGAGCTTGCAGTAATATTCAACGGGCTGGAGCGTTTCAGGGTCACGGTAAAGTCCGATATGTCCGACTCTGGCGGCGGGGATGATAGTAAGAACGCCGTCAACCATTCCGAGACCCGCTCTGAGAATGGGAACGATGGCGAGTTTCTTACCTGCAAGGTGCTTGGTTACTGTTTTTGCGACGGGAGTCTCAATCTCGACGTCCGTTAAGGGAAGGTCTCTTGTTGCCTCGTATGTCATAAGCATTGCGATTTCGCTTATAAGAGTTCTGAATTCGTAAGTGCTTGTGCCCTTGTCTCTGAGGATCGAAAGCTTATGCTGAATAAGCGGATGATCCAATACTGTAATTTTGCCCATTTAATATTCCTCCAAAAATTTATTAACACATAAAAACGAGGAAATGACAGAACCCGAAAGATCTGCATTTCCCGTAATTTTATTGATTTTCGTTCTCAAGCGCGGTGATGAGGTCAATGCGTCTCTGATGTCTGCCTCCCTCAAATTCCGTGTTGAGAAATACCTCGACAAGCTCGAGTGCCTCGCCCTTGCCGATAACTCTGCTGCCCATGCATAAAACGTTGGCGTCGTTGTGAAGTCTTGTATATTTCGCGCTGAAATAGTCCGAACAGCACGCCGCGCGTATTCCCTTGACCTTATTTGCGGCAATGGAAATGCCGATACCTGTTCCGCAGCAGAGAATACCTCTGTCACACTCGCCGGAAATAATCTTATCGCACGTAAGCTTTGCCTGAATCGGATAATCGGCGGAATCCGTGTTATAAACTCCGCAGTCAATGTATTCGTAACCCTTATCCTCGAGATACTTTCTTATTTCCTCTTTTAATTCAAAACCCGCGTGGTCGCTGCCGATAGCTATTTTCATGCGTTTTTCTCCTTTTTCTTTTTTAATTCTCTTTCAGCCTGCGAAAGTCTTAAATAAGACGGCGCAAGGGCGAATGAGGAACATGTTTCCCCGGTTTCGTTATAAATATCGTATGCGCGCAGGGCAATACCTGCCGCAGACTGATACTTGATAATTTCGCTCGCTTTTGATACGTTCGGGAGATAATCCTTCAGATATTTATATGAAATATCTGCCCCGTCACCTATAAGTATAATCCTTTTCGAAATTTTTTCAATATCATTTTTAAGTTCTTCGAGAGATATTGCCCTGTCGGGACAAAGTCTCGTCATTTTACCGTCCTCAAAAGAGAACAGCGCGTTATATACCTGCGAGCACCTCGCGTCCATTACGGCGCAGGCGACCGCGTCGGAATCTTTGAGCGGATATGCTATCCCCTCGAGCGTGGAGACGGGAATACAGGGTATGTCGTTTTTAAGGGCAAGTCCCTTAGCCGCCGCAACTCCTATTCGGATTCCCGTAAAAGAACCGGGACCGACCGCCGCGGATATTACGTCGATATCTGCAAGCGTGAGCGAAGTGTATTCAAGAGCCTTTGTAACAAGAGGCATAAGCGTTACCGAGTGGGTAAGTCCGTTATTTAAATATAAATTACATAAAAGCTTGCCGTCTCTTACGATTGCCGCCGAAGCGGAGACAGCAGAGCTTTCAAGCGCGAGAATATTCATTTAATATCCGCCTCCGTCGAAAGTTATTTTCCGCCCGAAGTCGGAATCCGTTTTCTCCATGGTAATATAAATCGTATTTTCGGGCAGGGCTGATTCAATATTTTCACTCCACTCGATAAAAAGCACGTTTTCATCCGTCATGTAATCGAAAAATCCCGTGGAGTAAAGTGAATCCCAGTCCTCGACTCTGTACATGTCGAAATGATATATATGCGGTTTGCCCCCATAGTCGTTTACTATGGCGAACGTCGGACTCGATACAAGATCGCCGACCCCGAGCGCGGACGCGACCCCCGAGACGAACGTGGTCTTGCCCATGCCGAGACCGCCTTTAAAAGCGACGACCTCTCCGCCTTTTAATTTCAATGCGAATTTTTCCGCCAGAGCGCGCGTTTCGTCGGGAGAGGACGTAAAAAATTCTCTCATTATCTCAATTAGTCCTTTATAAAAAATTAATACGTCAAATACTTGCAATATACGCGTCTAAATTATATAATTGTTGTATATGTATTATCTGCCGTTTTTGTCTGCGGCCGTCAATTTTCTACGTATAAACAAGGAAAGACTTTTTATGAAACAGATTATAGCATATATTAAAACTTTTATCAAGGAAACTGACATTTTTTTATCGCTTCTTTGTATAAGCGCGTCGGTTTACGGAGTGCTGATGGTTTATTCCGCGACGTATTCGTCCGTAAAAGAGGGCGCGTTTATTTCAAGAGATGCGAAAACCATGATAATGGCAGTCGGCGTAGGAATAGCCGCCGCGCTGATAATTTCGCTGATAGACTATGAAATCTTTCTGCGGCTGTGGCCGTTGGCAGGGGCTGTGTGCATCGGACTTATGATTCTGACATTGTTAATAGGCGTAGGTCCCGAATCGAGAAGTGATGTTAAAACATGGATCGTACTGGGTAATACGGGACTGTACTTTCAGCCGTCGGAGCTTGTAAAAATCGGATTTATCATAACTTTTTCGGCTCATCTTGACAAAGTCAGAGAGGAAATAGGTAAATTAAAAAATGTGCTGATGCTCTGCGTTCACGGGGCGATTCCCGTTCTGCTCGTCGCGGTCAGCGGAGATATGGGAAGCGCGCTCGTATTTATGTGCATTTTTATAGTAATGATGTTCTGCGCGGGACTGCCGATGCGTTATTTCGGACTCGGTGCGGTCGCTGTCGCGGGTGCTGTTCCGCTTGCGTGGAAATTCGTTTTAAAACAGCTTCAGAAAGACAGATTTTTAGCCCTTATTCATCCCGATGAATACGAGGATATTATTTACCAGCAAGAGCAGGGACTTAAAGCCATAAGCTCCGGCGGATTCTGGGGCAGGGGATTTTTACAGGGAACATATACACAGAGAGGACTTGTTCCCGAGAGTGAAAACGATATGATTTTTTCCGTCGTCGGCGAGGAAGCGGGACTTTTCGGCTGTATTATCGCGCTGCTGATTTTTATTCTTATAATTGCAAGACTTGTCAGAAACGGCAATAAGGCGAGGAACAACGCGGGTTCTCTCCTGTGTTACGGTACGGCGGCTATGATAGGCAGCCAGGTGCTTATTAACATAGGAATGTGTCTTGAACTCCTGCCCGTTATAGGAATCACGCTTCCGTTTTTCTCCGCGGGCGGAAGCTCGAATCTGTGTATACATCTCGCCGTCGGTCTTATGTTGAGCGTATACAGATACGAACAGGAACATGCTGCCGTCAATTTCAGACCCGGGCGTATCGACCTGTGGGGCGATTGATTTTTATAATAATATAAATATTTTTAACGCTGTGTTACTTCGGTTTCACGGCGTTTTTTTGTTGACCTTTTTCGGGGTAGGCGGGATGTAAAAACGAGGCGGATATGTCATATAATCGTCACGCACCCGGCAAGGGGGAGAAAGGAGAAATGCAAGTGTCCCGAAAAAAGACAAATCAGACGCCGAAAACAACCGACGGCGTCGAAAAATCCGACGGCGTTAAAAACGCCGAAAAAAATGCGGACGAAGAAAAAGACGTTTTCGTTTCGGAGAAGAGCAAATCCGAATCGGAAAACGGCGGCGGTTCCGTACAGGGCGGCGAGTATGAGTCGTTCAGAAAGAAATACGCCGACCGTATCGAGAGCGAAAGAAACGTTCATGTCAGAAAATCATGCGAAAAAGCCGTGCACGTGCTTTCAAAGCTCGATTCCATGCTCAACATTCTTGCCTTAAGGTACGGCGTAAATCCCGGAGATATCGACGGTATTGTAAGGGGTGTTATGACGGATCCCGCAATGAGCGAGGGCGTTATAACAAAACGCGGATGCACGATAGAGCAGATGACGAGGATGGACGAACTCGAACGCGAAAACGCAATGCTCAAAGAGCAGGCAACCGAATTTTACAGAATGAGACATAACGAAGATATGTTCTCCAAATGGGAGAGCGAGGCAGAGAAGATCAGAAAGCTTTACGATCCCGGATTCGATTTGAAAAGTCAGATAGCTTCCGATCCCGAATTTTTCAGACTCTTAAAAAGCGGAGTCAGCGCGGATTCTGCGTTCTATTTACGTCACAAGGAGGAAATAGACGAGTCCGCGGCGAAGAAGATGAACGAGGCGTTTGTCGGAAACGTAATGGCGAGGGGTATTCGTCCGAATGAAAACGGAAATTCCGACATATCGTCGGCTTCGTTTTCTGCCGACGTGAAAAATCTGTCAAAAAAAGCCCGCGAGGACATAAGACGTAAGGTCAAAGCGGGAGAAAAAATTTATTTCTGATAAAAACGAAAGGGGAAAAAAGAATTGAAAGAAAATGTAATGAGGGTTAACATTCAGCTTTTTGCCGACGGTACGGACGCGAATAAAACTACGCAGAGTTCTATGTCCGCGCAGATGAAGGAGTTTTACGATACGGAACTTCTCGAAAATTCGAGAAAGGATATGTTCTTCGGTCAGTTCGGCGAAAAACAGCCTTTGCCCGCAGGCGGAGGAAATAAGGTGGAGTGGAGAAAGTGGAACACGTTTGACAAGGCTCTCACTCCTCTTACGGAGGGCGTTACTCCCACGGGTCAGACGTTCGGTTCAACAAAAATTGAGACCGAGTGCTATCAGCACGGCACGTATACGAAAATTACGGATAAGCTCGAACTCCAGGCTATCGACGATGTAATTCTCGGTGCCGCAGAGGAAATGGGAGCGAGCGCGGGCGAGACTCAGGACACGCTCATCAGAAACAGAGTTATCGCGGGTACGAACGTTTATTACGCTCCCGACGGCAATACGGAGGTTACTTCGAGAAAAGACCTTAACAAAAACTGCGTTCTCACACCTACGCTTATAAACAAGGTTGCGACAAAGCTTAAAAAAGCTAAGGCTCCCAAGATCGACGGAAGCTACATTATGATGATACATCCCTCATGTTCATTCGACATCAGAGAGTCGGACGGATGGAAGGATGTTCATAAGTATTCTGCGGTCAAGGAAATTTTCAACGGCGAGATAGGCGAGCTTCACGGCGTAAGATTCATTGAGAATGACAATGTTAAGGTTATCGCTCCCGCAGTAATTTCCGATTCTCTTAACAAACTGACCGTAAAGACCGCCGTCACGAACGCGGGCAAGAGCATTACCGTCAACGAAAAGCTTACCGCGGTTTCCGGCGTCGATATCCTCGTATATATCGCGGGCAAGGAGAATTCGATTACCGCAATCGCCGAAAGCGGAGACAACAGCGTTCTGACTCTCAAAAACGATGTGACCGTTGCTGCGGGCGATATGATCTGCGGACAGGGCGCGGGCAAGGACGGCTCCGCCGTGTACTGTAATATCGCAATGGGTGCAAAGGCTTACGGTATTGTCGACCCCGAGGGCGCGGGACTCGAAATGATAATTCATGATAAGAACTCCGGCGGTACGGAGAACCCGCTTAATCTGTATTCGACTATCGGATACAAATTCATGTACGGCTGTAAGATCCTTTATCCCGAAAGACTCGTCAGAGTAGAGTGCGGATCGGAGTTCAGTGCGGTGGATGAAGAAAACTGATATAAGGGAGATAAGATAAAATGGCAAAGAAAAAGGAAAAGCTTTTTGAAATAATTATTCCCAAGATGTACGCGCCCAAAGGCGAGGACGCAATGTACGTGTCGGTAAACGACGAGGCGGTCAGAATCAAATACGGCGAAAAGGTCAGAATTCCCGAGCGTTTCAAAGAGGCCGTGGAGGAGAGCTTCCGCGCGGACGGAGCCGCCGACGCGTACGGCGAGAGCGTTCGCTTTTCACCGAGCGTATAAAATAAAAGGGCGGAGGTTATTATGACGATTGGCGACGCCGTCGCACTGACGGACAGCAGGATGATGGGCAATCAATACTCTTATGAGGACAAGGTTCGCTGGCTGTCCCTGCTTGACAAGCGAATATTCAGCGAAGTCGTAAGCCGCCGCGCGGACAGCGGAATATCCGAATTTAACGGATATTCCGCATCTTCCGACCCGCAGACGGAGCTTCTCGTTTCTTCGGGCTACGATGACGTGTATATTTATTATCTTGAAGCGATGATAAATAAAGCTAACTGCGAATATTCGCGTTACAATAATTCGATGATAATGTTCAACACATTATACTCTTTATATAAAAGGCATTATAACAGAACTCACAGAATCGCCGGACATAGCATTACAACAGACGGAGGGCTTAAAGGTGCTTGAAAAACTTAACGAATACCCCGTGACAACAAAGACCGTCGACTCGTTCGGCGGTCTTGACAGAAGAATTAAAATCGAACCGAATTCGTTTTCGGATATGAATAATTTTGTAAGCGACGATCTGCCCGTTATTGCGACGAGAAAAAAGAGATCCGTCGTAAAGGACAAAAGTTTTCTTTCCGCGTCGGGAATGAACGAGGTAAACGGCGATTTGTATTTCTTTGCAAAGAGCATATCGAGGGATGACGGCAGTTTTTCGCTTTATAAGAATACGGACGAAATAACGTCCCGCAGCTTTGATTCGCAGAAAAAAATAACCGCTGTCATGGGCGCGGACATTATTATTTTCCCCGATAAATTAAAATACAGCACGCTGTCGGGCGAATTCGAACCGCTTGTAAAAACGTATTCGTCCGCCGTCGAAATTTCCTTGTGCGATTCTCTTTATAAAACGCTCGGCTCGTCCGAGAGCGTCAAGGGAATGATATGTCTTGACGAGACGGAGATTAAAAGCATTTCGGTTCCCGGAAAAAGCGGAGAAAAGGCGGTCAACGACGTTCTGATTTCGCACGCATATTCATCAGACAGCATAATATTATATTGTCCGGCACTGTCTGTTTTTAAGAGCGTTTCGCTCTCGGACGGACTGTACTCCGCTTCGACGGACGCAGTCTCGGATTACGACGAAAAAAACGATTCTTTTTTCTATGATTTAAGAGACGGAGAGCTGTATATAAAGAAAAAGGACGCGGACGGAAATGCCGTGTACGGAAAGGACATCTCATATCTTAAAATCGCGGGAGAGGGAATATCGTCGCTTTTCTCGCAGTGGGACAGCGTATCGGTTTCATCCGGCGGGGGCGTACTCGAATCCATGTATTTAAACGGAGAAAAGACGATATGCAGGGTAGATGCCGAATCCGACTGCGTGTATGTAAGCGGTGTGATCGACTCCGCGTTTAAAAGCTGTAATTCGGGTGCGGTTACGATAACGAGGGAGATTCCCGACATGGATCTTATCTGCGCGTACGAAAACAGGCTGTACGGATGCAGGTTCAAAAAAGCCGAGGGCAGTTCGGTAGATTCGCTCAACGAGATATACGTTTCTAAGCTCGGCGAACCCGACAACTTTTCATTATCCGATTCCGAAACGGGCGCGTACGCTTTGAGCGTCGGCGAAAACGGTGAATTTACCGCGGTTTGCGGGTATAACGGATATGTCTGCTTTTTTAAAGAAAACTGTGTTATTCTGCTGGACAGATATTTTTCCGCGTCCGTCATAAGGCTCGACGGAGTGAACATCTACGGGTCTCAAACGACGGCGCAGACGGACGGAAAACTCATATATACGGGGACGAACGGCGTATATATTTTTAACGGAAGCTCGGCGGTAAAGGTGTCGGAAGCGCTCGGAGAATTTGACATAATTCCGATATGCGCGTGCGCTCACGACGGGAAATACTATCTGAATTCCATATCGCGTTCGAAGTATTTATCCGCGCAGTCGAATTCTGCCGTAAAAGAAAAAGCACAGGCGGTGGCTCTCGCGGCGGCGGACGAAAGGCTGGCGATGTCGGGAATAAAAAAAGGCTCGCTGATGTACCGCGTTTACTTAAATTTATATAAAACAATGCTCTATCCTTTTTATCTTATTGCAGAGGCGCTTGCAACCTTCGACGAGTCGCAGATGTATGTTTACGACACGGTTAAAAACGTGTGGACTAAAGAAAACGTCGGCTCTGTCGCTTCATGCATGACCTCTGACGCGGGGAACGTTTACTATATCGACTCAAAGGGCTTTCTTTATTCCGTGAATCCGTCGCAGTCGGTAATAACGGAAGGCGAGACGGAGGACGATTTCGAATGGTATCTGGTCAGCGGAGACATAGGTTATTCAATAAATTCAAAAAAATATATATCGCGTATCGGTATCAGAATAAAGCCCGGGACGGGTACGGTCGTTAACGTCGACGCGCAATACGATTCTTCTGGTAAATTTACAAGGCTTTTTACTTTGAGAAGCTCGTCGGATTCCGCCGTCACTCTGCCCATCATCCCCGTAAGATGCGACCATGTTAAAATTCGTCTGTCGGGAACGGGAGAATTCTCTCTGCTCGGGGCGTTTGCAGATTTCGAGGAGGGCAGCGAGATATTATGAGAAGAATAATTTTCGAAAAGATACCGGCACCGCTTAATTCAAACGGCGTGAAAAACGCCGATATTATAGATTATCTAAACAAAACGGCCGATAAGCTTAACGCTTTGTGCCGTGAGATTTACAAAAACGGGGAGGCGAAAAGCAATGCAGACAAAAATTAAAAGAAACGAGGATATCGCAGAGGAGCAGGCTTCGGTTTCGGATTCCGCCGAAAAAAAGAATTCTGCCGAAAATCAGAAAATTCAGTCGGTACGCAAAACGACAGTTACACCGAGAGATAATCAGACGGACTCATCGGGACTTGACTCTTACAAGGCTTATGAGAAAACAAAAAACGAGTACGAGAGTGCGAAATCGAGTATTCCCGAAGAATACGACGGCGGAGATTATTCAAAGAGATTAAACGAGCTTGCCGATAAAATTCTTAACAGAAAAGCGTTTTCGTACGATCATTCCACGGACGACAATTACCTTGCGTATCTTAAAAGCTACCGCGATTCGGGCGCACAGGCCGCGAAAAAATCGCTGTCGTCTATGTCGAAAATGTCGGCGGGGTACGGTAATTCATACGCGTACAGGGGCGCGCAGACCGAGTACGAGCGTTATATGTCAAAGGCAACGGACAAAATTCCGGAGCTTTATTCCGACGCGTATTCCCGTTACCGCGATGAGGAGGATTCTCTTTACGACAAATACAAGCTTCTTTCCGGAGAGGAAAACAAAAATTATTCGCGTTACCGTGACAGCGTTGAGGATTCCGAGAACAAGGCTTTAAGAGCGTACAGGGATATGACCGACGCTTACGACAGATATTATAAGGACAGAGACTACAATCATACTCTCGAACGCGAAAGCATAGCGGATAAGAGGTACGAAACCGAATACGCAGACAAATTAAAACAACAGGCGACGGAAAACGACCTTAACGAGCGCAAATTTTTCGAATCCGTAATCCGCGGTGATTTCGAGGACGATCTTAACGAGAGAAAATATCAGTCGGAACTGGCGCAGAAAAAAATCGAGAACGATTTAAACGAGAGAAAATTCAACGATCAAGTCGCCGAGGAGGTCGCCGAAAGCTACCGTTACGAACGCGATAACCGTATGAAAGAACGTCAGTGGCAGATCGAGAACGAGCTTAACAAGGCAAATCTTGAGGAAGAGAAAAAGCAGAACGCGATAAACAATGAGTACAAGTATAAGTCTCTCGAATATTCGAAAGAGAACGACGACCGCAATTACGAATTATCAAAACGCAAGACCGATTCGGACGAAGATCAATGGCTTAAAGAGTACAACGAGAAAATAAGAGAGTTTGACGAGAATATGATTTATAAAAAGTATTTCTCGTAATACCGACAGGGGGTAAGAACATGTCAAGGAAAATATATCTCAATCCCGGACACGGAGGAAGCGATTCCGGTGCGGCGAGCTTGGGAAGAAAGGAAAAGGACGACGTTTTGAGACTGTGCCTGAGGGTTAAAGAAATTCTTTCGGCACAGGACTGCAAGGTAAGGCTGTCGAGAGAAAAGGACGTTGACGCGACTATTAAAGAGGCGTGCGCAGACGCGAACAATTGGGGTGCGGACTACTTTTTATCCGTGCACAGAAATTCCGCGTCGCCCGACGCGACGGGAAACGAGATTTGGATTTATTCAAAAGGAAACGACGCCGCCGTAAGGAAAGCTGATACAATCCTTTCTGCGGTAAATAAGGCGACGGGGCTTAAAAACAGGGGGGTAAAGCGCGGTGCCGTAAGCTATACGGATTTCGGCGTAAATAAGTATACGAATATGTATTCCTCGCTTCTCGAACTCGGGTTTATTACGAACCGTAAGGACAATGACGCGCTTGACAAAAATTTCGAATCGCTCGCTCTCGCGCTTGCAAAAGCCCTGCTCGGCGTTGTCGGCTCCGAATATAAAGAGCTCGAAAGAAAAAAGGGCGACGTGAACGGCGACGGTAAAATTACGGCCGAGGACGCGCGCGAGGCATTGAGAGGCGCTGCAAAAATCGAGAATTTAAATGAGGCGGAAAAACGCGCCGCGGATATGAATTCGGACGGTAATGTTACGGCTCAGGACGCACGCGAGATTTTGAGAAAGGCAGCAAAGCTTGAATGACGGACGGCGACAGGGAGATATTTGAACGCCTTACAAGAAGCGAGGCGAGCGTAAAATCGGCTCATAAAAGACTCGATGTGGTGGAGCGCCTTACGCAGTCCGTAAGCGATATGGTTTCGGAAATCCGTCACATGCGAGAGGATATAAGTCTCGTTCAGAGCGAGGTCAACGAGATGAAAAACCGTCCCGGAAAGATGTGGGACAAATTTATAGGCGCGGTTATCGGCGCTGTCGGAACCGCGCTGACAGCGGGCGTAATATCATATATGATCCAAGGAGGGGTGTAATGGAAATATTAAGCTATATAACGGAAAACGCGTATATACTTATTCCGGCATTGTGGATAATCGGGAGAATTCTTAAAGGCATAAACAAGATTCCCGATAAGTGGATTCCGCTTATACTTTTACCCGTCGGCGTCGTCGGTGCGATGGCTCTGGGCGGATGGAGCGTTGAATCCGCAGTACAGGGCGTGCTGATAACAGGTACGGCGGTGTACGGAAATCAGATAGTAAAGCAACTCAGGAAAGACGAGTAAAAAAACTGCACGGAGGCTGTCATACGACGGCTTCCGTGTTGACTTTTTCTTGCGGTGTGTTTATAATTATTAAAAAATCCAATAATATCGCGGTGAGGTTAAATGATTGATAATTCTAACATAAAAAAACTCGGATTCGGACTTATGAGACTGCCGAAAAATGGGAGCGGTTATGATTTCGACGTTCTTAATAAAATGGTCGACGCCTTTATGTCGAAGGGCTTTACATACTTTGACACGGCGTACGTGTACGACGACGGCGGGAGCGAGGAGGCTTTTAAGGAAGCCGTTGCTCGGAGATATCCGAGAGAATCGTATTTGTTGGCTGATAAAATGCCTGTTTGGTGCTGTAAAAACCGCGAAGATTTGGAACGGATTTTCAATACTTCGCTCGAACGCACATCTGCGGGATATTTCGATTTTTATTTAAATCATTCGTTAAGCAAGGATAAGCTTGAAAAAATAGACGAGCTCGGCGTTTTTGAATTTATACAAAAGAAAAAGGAACAGGGATTTATAAAGCACGCGGGTTTTTCATTTCACGACAGTGCGGAGGTTCTCGACGAAATATTGACAAAGCATCCCGAGCAGGAATTTGTTCAGCTTCAGATAAATTATTATGACTGGCTGAGTGATAACGTTCAGTCGAAAAAATGCTATGACGTCGCAAGAAAACACGGTAAGCCGGTTATTATTATGGAGCCTGTCAGAGGCGGTTCTCTTGCGGTTCTGCCCGATAAGGCGAGGGAAATTCTGCTTGAGACCGAACCCGAAATGTCAATAGCTTCGTGGGCTTTGCGCTTTGCTTCATCGCTCGACGGCGTTATCACCGTATTGAGCGGAATGTCCGATTTGAGCCAGATGACGGATAATCTTTCTTTTATGGATTCGCAGAAGGAGTTTACAGAGAGAGAATTTAAAAAAGTAATGGACGTCGCCGACATATTGAATAAAATACCTACCGTGCCGTGTACCTCGTGCGGATACTGTCTTGAAGGATGTCCGATGAATATCAAGATAAATAAAATATTCTCGGTCTATAATGATCATCTTAAATACAACAATAAATTAAAGACGAAATGCGAATATAACGAGGTTGTAAATTCGGGTTCCGGCAGTGCCGGAGACTGCATAGAATGCGGAGCGTGCGCGTCGGTTTGTCCTCAGCATATCGATATTCCCGAAAAGCTCAGGGAATTTAATGAAAGCGTGATGTAAAATGGCTCAGAAAACAGAAAAAACAAACGTAATGCGCGTTCTCGACGCTAAAAAAGTAAAATATGAAAGTCATTGCTATGCCGATACCGACGCATTAAGCGGAACAGAGGTCGCCTTTGTTCTCGGGCAGAATCCGGAATGTGTGTTCAAAACGCTTGTAACAGTCGGAAAAACGGGCAGAAATTATGTGTTCGTTATTCCGGTTGCGGAGGAGCTTGATTTAAAAAAGGCGGCTGCGGCAGTCGGCGAGAAGTCGATAGAAATGCTTAAATCAAAGGACTTGCTCCCTCTGACGGGCTACATCCACGGAGGCTGCTCGCCTATCGGAATGAAAAAGTTCTTTGAGACGACGTTTCATGAGACGGCAAAGGGTTTTGATAAAATTTTCTTTTCTGCGGGCAAGATAGGCTATCAGGTCGAAATTTCGCCGAAGGATGTTGAGAAAGTCATAAGAATTAAATACGCGGATATAATTAAATAAAGAAGGTTTAAAATAACAAAAATGCGGATTCCCGAATGGAAGGAATCCGCATTTTTGCAGTTATATATAAATTTTAATGTCAGCCGACAGTTTCGTTTAATATCAGTCAATAGCCTTGAATGCTTCGTCAAGCGCTGCGATGAGGTCGTCCGAATTTTCTATTCCTATTGAAAGTCTTATCGTATTCGGTTTGATGCCCTGCTCGGCAAGCTCTTCTTCATTTAACTGAGAATGTGTTGTGCTTGCCGGGTGAATTACAAGAGACTTAACGTCCGCAACGTTTGCAAGAAGCGAGAAAATAGCGAGATTATCTATGAATTTTTTGGCTTCATCAGCTCCGCCATTAATTTCGAATGTGAATATCGAGCCTGCGCCGTTCGGGAAATATTTTTTGTATAGCTTATGACTCGGCTCCGATTCAAGGGAGGGGTGATGAACAGCCTCTACCTTGGGATTTGAATTCAGATATTCTACGATTTTAAGCGCGTTCTGAACGTGTCTCTCGACTCTTAACGAGAGAGTTTCGAGTCCCTGTAAGAATATGAACGCGTGGAACGGCGAGAGCGTCGCGCCCGTGTCTCTTAAAAGAATAGCACGGATGTATGTTACGAATGCCGCACCCGGGACTGCATCCGCAAACGAAACTCCGTGATAGCTCGGGTTGGGTTCGGATATCCACGGGAATTTGCCCGAGCCCTTCCAATCGAACTTACCGCTTTCTACGATAACTCCGCCTATCGCGGTGCCGTGACCGCCGATGAACTTGGTTGCGGAATGTACTACGATATCCGCGCCGTGCTCGATGGGTCTGATAAGATACGGCGTTGCGAACGTCGAATCAACGACGAGCGGGATGTTGTGCTTATGAGCAATCTCGGCGACTGCTTCAAGGTCGATAACATTCGAATTGGGATTGCCGAGAGTTTCTACGAATATCGCTTTCGTGTTCTCCTGTATTGCATTTTCGAATGCTCCGTCCTCCTCGGGGTCGACAAACGTTGCGGTGATTCCCGACGAGAGGGGGAGAGTGTGGGCTAAAAGATTGTACGTTCCGCCGTAAATCGTTTCGGACGATACTATGTGTTCTCCGCTTTTAGCAAGAGCGCAGAGCGTGTAGTTGATAGCCGCCGCACCCGAAGCTGCGGCAAGAGCGGCAGAGCCGGATTCGAGAGACGCGATTCTCTTTTCGAAAATGTCCTGTGTGGGGTTTGTAAGACGTCCGTAAATGTTTCCTGCGTCTTTAAGTGCGAATCTGTCCGCCGCATGCTGTGAGTCATGGAAAACATATGATGTCGTAGCGTATATCGGAACCGCTCTCGCGTCGGTGACGGGGTCGGGCTGTTCCTGTCCTATATGTAACTGTTTTGTTTCAAAGCTCCAGTTTGCCGAATTCTTTATATCTGCCATTGTTAATTCCTCCGTTAATTATTAAATCATTTTTTATAATTGAATTTATGAATTTGAGTGTAGAATTAACGGTACATTCGGTCTGTAGATGAACAATATCTTTTCACTTTTATAATTTGCGTTTTCATATCGTTCAGCTCCTTTTCATGCCCTGATTATATCAGCGTGTGTTTTGTTTGTCCAATACTTAAAACGAATCGAATGTTATAGATAAAACCTATATGTTAAGTAGGAATTTGACAGTAAAAAACAAACCCGATTTTTCGAGCTTGTTTCTTCTTTTTTTCTTTTGTTATTCTTCGGCTTCTTCGAGTATTCCGGTATATCTTGCGTACCAGTAGGACATTAAAAAGCTTGACGCGGGCTGTATCCGTCCGTCTCCGCGGTGGTCGGGCGAAAACGAATTTCCGCTTTGATGAATCGAATTTATCTCGTCGTATGGCAGCGGTTCTTTTAAAAGCGCGGGCTCGTTGAACTGCGCCTGGATCGTATCGTAATCGAGGTCTTTTCTCTTTGAATTCGTTATCGTGTATACCGCGGTATCGAGCGGGTTTTCTTTAAGCGAACGAACGGACATTGCTATATCGTCGTCGTTTCCCGTAAATACGGCGTGTACGAACGTGTAAAAAGGCTGTCTTTCGAGTTTGATATACTGCCAGTGATCCTCGAGTCCGCACAGATAGTATTTCTTTAAATCCTCGTCCTCTTCGAGCGTCAGAAGTATAAGAGAGCTTAAAAACGCGAGACGGTCGTCTATCTGGCAAATATGTGCGTCGCGGATTTTGTGTCTCATTACGTTTAACGGATAATGGTGCTTTTTAATCATATCTCTGTAAAGACTGTCCCATTTTTCATCTTTTGAGATGTATGAGCAGACTTTTAAGTACATTAAAAATTCAAGAGAATTCGTACCGCGTTCGCCGAACCATCTGTCCTCGTGGTTTAATGATTCGGGGTTCCACATTGCCCACGTCGTCGGCAGACCGTCACGGTCTACCAGTCTGAACGAATTTGAAACGATATGCTCCGCGATTTTGCACAGAGCTTCGCTTATCGTTTTCTTTTCCTTTTCGTCGGCGCACAAACGGTAATAAACGCTCAGCCCGAAGAAATGTCCCGTGATCTCGTCGCTCGACGTGTCTCCGCGCCATTCGCACGATTTGTCGGGGGAGAGTGACCACTCCCTGTGTCCGTTGCCGAACCCGCGTTCGCCCGGGTATCTTACGGCTCTTGCGGGGAAGCCGTCTATTCCCGTTATATTTTCTAAGAATAAAAGTGCGTTCATCCCGCGTCTTGCTCTCTCGAGTGCGTCATTTTTGCCTGTTACGGCGTATCTGAAGCACTCTGCCGCGATGTGCCACGAAGTCCATAAACCGTCGTTGTCGGAGATATGAACGCTTCCGTCGGGCAGCAGAGCGGAGACAAAACCGCGTCTTATATTGTGTTTTTCGATTTCTTCTTCGTAATAATCAGCCTTTTGCCTTAACGTGTATTCAAATGACGAAATGACGTAAAGTCCGCAGTCCGTCGAGGCAAAAATCATATCCCCGTCGGGTAAAACCGCGATATCGTTTATCTTTCCGTCTCCGACCCATCTTTCGGCGGGGAAGTACTTTTTTTGTCCGTCTTTAATTCTGATAACGCCGACGTCGGAAGCAAAATAAACTCCGCCTTTTTTATCGAAAACCGTTTTGTACACGGCGTTTTTCGGAAGCTGTGATATTCTGTCGGGACTGAGCCATGCGTTCGTCGTATCGTAAATATAAACGCCGTTGTCCGTTCCGACCCAGAGATAGCCCGTTTTGTCGAAATCGAGCGAATTTATTTTACCCTCCGGCATACCGCACGTGCCGGGGTGAATATTCTGCCACTCCATGCGTTTGCCGTGTATTACGCTTATGTTAGTTTCCGTTGCGGCGAATACTGTTTTCTCTCCGACGGCGAGCGCAAGAGCTTTTCCGCCCTCGACTCTGCGCGCAAGAGCGTCGTTTGTGAGAGTTTTGTCCGTTTTGTAAATCGTGTTTTCCGTAAGAACCCAAATATCGGAGTCTTTTTCTTCGATTCCGACGATTTTCGAGTCGAAAAGTCTTGATGTTATCCCGTTGTCCGTCAGAATGTAAACGCAGTTTTCCGCCGAGACGTATATGTCCGAATTTTCTGAAACATAAATCGAATCGGCTTTTATATCCGAACGCAAAAAGCTCTCTTTGCTTTTTAAATCTATCTCGGTTATACCCTCGTCTGACGAAGCGAGAACCGCATTTTTATATATAGCCGTTGATATTATTTTTCTGCCGGGCAGTAAAATGTCTCTTTTATTTTGTCTGAATCTGCCCGAAACATAGGCTCCGTTGGATTTCGTCATTTATCAACACTCCGTTTCGAAAAAATAGTAACATATAAACATATTAATGTCAAATGCACGCTTTTGCGGAACAGCAGTCGGGCAAACAAAAAAACGGCAGACTTCCGAATAGAAATCTGTCGTTTTTTGGTGCCGGCGGCGGGGGTCGAACCCGCACGGGTTATCAGCCCAACGGATTTTGAGTCCGCCTCGTCTGCCAATTCCAACACGCCGGCTTTTATTGCCGCACTTTTTCAAGCACTTCGAAAATTATAACTTAAACATGAAAAAAAATCAAGTATTTTTTAACAAAATTACTGTTTACAATTTATTCAAAATAATGAAATTTATTTCGAGTGTGTTAAATCGACAAAAATGTGCATTATGTCGCTTGCTTTGTATAAATTAAACGTATATAATAAGAGTGGAGTATATTACAGTGGTGTTTCTGTATATATCACAAAATTTTAAAAGGAGATGACACTACATGAAATTAACGAAAAAAGTTCTTTGTGTTTTACTTTCAACTGTTTTCTTATTTTCGGCAGTGTCCGTCGGTTTCGTCTCGTTTGCTGACAACGAACAGTTAGACGCGAGTTACAGCACTCTTGCCTACATGTTCTTTAAAACGCACACAGAGTCCTCCGGCGGTTATAACAAGACAGTGATCGACACTGATGAAAACGGCGTAAAAATTGCCAGCATTATACGCGACATGAATCAGTATACGGTCGAAAACAAACAGGGTGATTATGTTTATAATGACTCGAGTTTAAACACGGTTCGTTCGTTTGCCTACACCCATAAGGTTACGGCTCTTGACGACGGAACGAACAGTATCAGAAACGCCGCGATTCAGTTCTATGCAATTGCGGACAATATCATGAGTACGACCTACGGCGTAGGAAATTACACTATCCCGATGGTGGCGGATACGGTCAAGGACAGGCTTCGTATGATGAAGGATTACGACGGCAATTTCCTTTACTTCGACGAATATTCGTACTTCGTTGACGCTCTCGGCGAGCTTGTCGGCGTTTCGGATCATAAGACGTATGAGATTGACGCGGACGGAACGATAACATGGTACAACGCGCAGAAACCCGACGGTACATGGTATTATGACCCCTCAATAAAGCCCGACGATAAGTCCATCGCCGATAAAATAAAAGACGGCGAGTACGGCGAGGATCTCAGAAACAGACTTAAAAGCGGCGATATCGAAGAAAAAACGCTTTTCGATTATCTTAACGTTGAGACCGTTATCGACTATTTCTGCGGTAACTGCACGACCGTAAACTCGGGCAACTGGTTCCATACTTACGAGTTCTACTGCCATACCGATGTTAATACCGTTCTCCTTACCGAGGATATCAAACCCTCTCCCATCACCATCCGTTATCTCGACGTAACGTGGAGCATGGACAGAAGCTTCGACGACTCCGGAACGAGACCCCAGTATTATAATAAAGGATATACTATTGATAAAGACAGAAACACCATAGACAGATCGAGAATCGAGCTTTATACTCTTAAGAGCTCGCTTCAGCAGTATTTCTCAAAATACTACGGTCCCGATGCCAGCGTCGAAGGTGCATCCAAGCTTCAGGTTGAGACAAACTCCGACCTTATGACGAACGCGTATAAGGATATCATGACTCATTACGACGTGTTCGATTCGATTTCAAACGAAGCGAAGATCAAGATTTTCGGTGACGACGCTTACAGCTACATCAACCTTGTAACTCAGTTAAAGCCCATCGCCATGGAGCAGAAGTATCTTCCCTCAAGAACTGTCGGCGATTATATTGACAAGTCGACCGGCAAAGCCGTTACATACGACGTTACTCCCGGGAAAGTTACTACCATAGTTGACACTATCGACTCTCTTATGGCTAATAAGAAGCTCGGCGCTTCGCTTCATTCGTTCCTGCCTCCCGAGAAGGAGATTCTCGGCGGCAAGGATTACAGCACGCCCAAGGAAATGGTTATCAATATTCTTGACAACATGCTTTATCAGGATTCGATAATCAATCTTCTCTTAAAAACCATATATCCCATGCTCACCAACGTTATCGACGAAAATCTTAACGATGCGATGATTAAGGATGCTCTCGGAAGCGCGGGCTCCAACATTGTCGGCTGGCTTGTCGGTAACTCGGACGGATGGCAGGCGCTTGTTTACAAGCTCCTTATCCAGGAGGATATCGGTATCACTCCCTCGGGTATTGCCCGCTGTATGGCAAGAACCGGATTTGATAAGAAGTATCCCACCGTATTTGAGCAGTTAAAAGCCGCTAAGGGCGGTACCATCCAGTATGACGGATACTACGCCATCGGTAAAGAGGGCGACGAGTATATGGGTCAGAGATGGAAAGACGTTAACTTCGACACTCTCTACTGGGGCGTTAACGGCGACAGAGGTAAGTTCCAGGAGGCTCTTTCGGGCGTTCTTCTCGGCGCGGCTCCTCTTCTTGCGGCTGTTCTCGGTAACCAGCAGTTCGAAATTCTAGTTACCAAAATAGGTCTTAATCGTCTTTGGGCTAGAATCAAGGGCGCGCAGGGATGGAACGATATACTCCTTCCGCTGTTCGAAACTCTCGGAATCGACGAGTCCAACGGACTTGTAAATCAGACAGATTTTGAGCAGAGAGCAAAGATAATGATCAACAACTATCAGCAGTCGAACGTTACGGCGTTCATCAACCTGATAACAGGACCTCTCTTCAACTGGATTGAGAACGATGTTCTCGATAACCCCGTTGAGACTGTTCTTTCGCTTCTTCCCAACATTTCATATTACCTTACTTCGGGTACTCTTCTTACCACCCTTAAAACATTCAAGCTCGTTATCAGCATCAAGTGGGGTGCTATCAACCCGGACGTTTATACTCTTAAAGTCGGCGATTTGCTGGGCGATAAGATTAACTTCCTTAACTCGCTTGATAACGTTCTTAAGCTCGTATCTCTCGGCGCGGAGACCGGTAAGCCGATAATAGGCTACACGGCAAACGGTAAATCCGCCAACGGCGCTATATACACCGGTACGGCTCTTTACAAGACCAAGGATGAAGCTATTCTGGCTGCGAAAAAGGCCGGATGCGTTTCGAACTCTATCGAGACTGTCGGTATTACAGAGGCATATTCCAATGTAAACGGCGACCTCTCACTCTATCCCGATTCGGAGTATACGGAGATTGTAACCGGACTTAATGCCGACGGCTCTATCAATACCGATATCGCGGTTCTTGAGGATATCGCATACTCCAACGCGGCAGGAGTTGTTCTCGACGCTGACGAGCTTACGACTACAGAGCTTCTTAACGAATACAAAAACAAGGTAAAGATTTATTACAGATATTACACTTATACCGATCCCAAGACAGGTAAGGAAACCACCTCACCGGATAAGCCCGGCGAAGATATCGCGTTCACATTAACCAGAACAACGATAAAGCCTGCCGATACGATTAATTATAAGACCGTATATTCCGCGGTAATGGAGAAGAACAGCGTTTCGCTTCCCGCGCTTATGGATTATAAACTCCAGGCAACCGGTACCGAGAGACAGGTTTCATCTCTGAGAAACACCGAAATAACAAATGATTACGGTAAATGGGATGCAAACACGAGAAAATACATTGAGATGAAGGTTGACGGACAGGAGTCCTACGGACTTGTTCTTCTGTACATCTTCCGTTACCTCTTCTCGGCTCTTAACTACAGAGCGTTCGACATGCAGGCCAACGATTTCGCTACAAACCTTACGCTCCTTGACGCGTTCGGACTCGGCGATACTCTTACAAAGAACCTCTTCTACGGTCTTAAGCTCGAAGACATTATCAATAACGTAACGCTTAATCCCGACGAGGCTATTGCCGCTCTTTACGAACTGTTCTATACGAATGAATTCGGAAGCGTTCTCACCGTTCAGCAGAATACCGACGGTACCAAATCGATCGTCGCAGGTAAGAATTACACTTACTACCTTGATCCCGTAGACTATAAGACGGATGAGCTTATGGAATACGCCGAGAAGTACAACGACTATACCTTCGGTTCGGGCGTTCTCTATACGAAGTACTGGACTAAGGAAAACGCGCAGTATGTAACCAACAACCTTGACGGACTTGTTGAGAACGTACTTGCAATGCTGAAGATAGAGGATCTCGATTCTCTTACCGGATTCCTTGAGGATAAACTCGCGGGATTCCTGTTTAACAATGAGATGCTTTCAAAGATTGCAAATCTCGTTTACGGCATGATCGGCGGACTTAATCTCGAATCACTGCTTAACAACGCGCTTGATATCGACTATTCGAAGCAGGCACTTGCCGACGCTCTTGACTATGAGTTCAAGTACACCGACGAAAACGGCAATCTCAAGACTGTATTTGCGGCCGGCTGGATAAGATCCGACGCGAATAAGCCTCTTGAGGACGGCACGGTAAAGGGCAACACATACGATAAGAATACGTTCTATCAGACCGGTATCAACGAAGAGACCGGCGAGGATATGTTCGTAGCTATCGACTGGGGTTATAATAATCCCGAGATTACCTCGAGATATTCCGGACGTGAAATCTTCTTAAGAGCAATCAGCGCGCTTGCTTCGCCCCTGTCGCTTCTTATCAGATTCCTCGCTCTTGACGAAAATCTTTCGATATTCGATCTTGTAACAATCCCCGGATATGCAGGCTACTATTACGCATGGATTCCTCTTATGGAGGCTATTACGGCAGACAGCGACCTTATCACATATCAGGATTATTACACGAGAGTATATGCGGGTGAGAGCGTTGTTTCTCAGAACTGCGACTGTATCTACTACTTCCTTAAACCGCTGTTCACATTCGTTGAGGAGCTCCTTGCGGATCCCGTATCCGTACTTCTCAATATGATACCGAACCTCATGTTCTTTATCACAATCGGCGGACTTAACGATACTATCAACAATCTTCTTCACTTCGTATACGTTCTTCTCGACATACTTCAGCCCGTATACGACGCATACCCGCTTATCAACAAGTTCCTGTCGAACCTTAAGGTCGGCGGAATGGTTCTCAACCTTGCGGTGCCTCTTGACTTCGACGCTAACCAGCTTATCAACTCGCTTATAGAATCTCTCGTCGGAACGGCTCTCTCGTTCGATATCAAGAATAAAAATATTGTTCTCGGTAAGCACATGGAGACGAAGGAGCAGCCCAAGCTTGACGCAGACGGCAACCAGATTCTCGACGCAGACGGCAACGTTATAATGGAACAGGTTGAGGTTGAGGTTATCGATTACGCGGTAGGCAAGCTTAACATCTCGCTTCCGTACATCGATCTTTCGACTCTGTGCGTAGGTACTCTTACAAAGGTAACCTCGAAGAATAACGAGCAGATTATATTCCTTAATTCTGCGGGAGGTGCAGACCTTCTGACGCTGGCGTTGAGGCTTGTAATGCAGACGCTGTTCTATCAGGCGAACGCAATTAATTTGAGTAACTTCCTGATTACGTTCTGTATGCTTGACAAGGAGGATTCAACCCTTCTTACCAATATCTTCAAGTTCCTTAACGAGGCCGCCAACAACAACGAGATACCCGATAAGATTATGGGCTTCCTGTTCCAGCTTATCTCGTTCCTCGTTCCTATCGCGGATAATCTCGGCGACAGATTCAGAAAGGTTGACTTCAGCATAACCGACCTGTTTAAGGCGTTCGGTACGGATAACTTCATGAAGTACCTTCAGGCGCTGCTCAATGCAGGCGGAAACAGCACCGAAAAGCTTTCGCTCATTGCAAGAATAATGAGAATGATAGTTGCTTTGTTCCAGAAGATTGCACTCTTCTTCAAGAGCCTGTTCGGCGGAGTTAAAACCGTCACCGCCTGAACTCAGGCATGTGACAGCATGACAGTATAATATGAATCGGGCGTCCGGCATTTCTGCCGGGCGCTCTTTTTCTGCATTCTTATTCTTTTTCGGTAAAATTGTTTCGATATGAAATTATAAAAACTGCCCGTTTGGATAGGGTAAAATGTCATATAATATTGTATAATAAATTTGTAAAATAATATTTTATAATATTGTTATTTTTAATTAATAAGGAGGCATTAATTTATGAAAAGAATTAAAAGCACACTGAGTATAATTCTTACTTTGCTTATGGTACTTTCAATCTTACCTCTCGGATTGATTCCCGCGTCTGCTGCTTCCACCGGACCGGAGTGGTTAACCGTAGCAGGCAAAAGCTATCGGCTGGGTGAAGATACTCTTCCTGCAGGACTTTCGTTTGACTCGGGAGATACGCTTACGCTCAATAATTATACCGGCGGAGCAATATCGCTTGAGGCGGGCGGTGTCGACCCCTCGCACTATCAGGCGTTTATCAAGCTTATCGGAAAAAACGTAATTTCGACAAGCACGGGAAACGAAATTTACATGAAGAATTCAAATGCTGCGCTGTATTCACAGGGTGAGCTGACTATCTCCGGAGATAATAACGCTTCGCTCAGCATAAATTTCGACAGCAGAGTATCAGGCGTCGATTTGTACGGCATTTATGTTGACAAACAGTATATAGGCGGCACCGGCGAAGAGAATCCTAAAAAGAATTTCACCGTAAGCGATGCGTGCTCCGTAAACGTATTTTTATCATCCTCTGATGACGGCGGAGAAATGTGCGGAGTATATGCCGGAAACATCAGGGTTTACTCAAACAGCGCTCTTGACATTGAGGTTGAGGATATTCAGAAATTCAGACGGTATGTTTACGCTGCTTATTCAAGAGGATATTTCGATATCAATACAAACAAATGGGTACGACTTGACGTTTTCGGAGATGAAAGCTCTCAGGCAATATGCGAGACTTCCAACGTAAGTCCCGTTATTTCAAGATCATCCTCGATTTATCTGAAAAGCTATGACGCTCCTAATTTCAACGACACCTCGCACGGAGTAAGATTTCCTTCCGGCGTTACGGAAAACGACTTTGTTAAGTCTGTCTTTGATGGAAATTATACGTCGTATGTGTCAAAAACGAGTACGCTGATTAAGCCGATAACCGCCGGTGATGTTGAGTCTGCGTTTAATTACCCCGTAATAAACAGCAACTTTAACAGTAACCTAAGAAGCGATAAGTTCTACGGAAGCGTACAATGGTGTTATAAGATGAGCAGTATGCCTCTGCCCAAAGATACAATTGCCGTCGCGGGCGAGTCTTATAATGCAAAAATGTCACTTGTTCCCAAGGCGGGATATAAGCTCGACAGCTCTGCTCTCAGCCAGGCTCAGCTTCACAGCGTTTTCAAAAACAGAGACGGAAATATGCAGTATTATTATGTTCCGTCCTCGTCGTCCGGCAATTACAGCTACGGTTTTATCGGCGGTACGTTTAAGGCGGAAAAAATCAAGGTTGACCGTATCGTTATTAAGGATGCAGGAGTCCCGGTATCGGGTCAGACACTGCCCTCCACGTTTACCGTAGACAGCAACGCGCCTTATGAGTATCGTCATGCGAAATGGTTTGATGAGACGGAAAATAGATGGGCCGACGGTGAAAAAGCAAAGCAGGGCCACACGTATGTCTTTTATCCCTATGTAAAAATAAAGGATAAAACCGCATACACATTTGACGCTCTGTCAAACATAACAGCATCGGTCAACGGAAATGAGTACACAGAGATTTTCCCCGGATCCACAGACCCGGCGGCCGAAATCGTTTGCGTAAAGAGTATGCGATATACCGCAAATCAAACTCTGATAAGAGACATAACGATAGATACCGCATACGACCCCGTGGCAGGTGAACTTGCTGTTCCTGCGCATATTCTGCCCGATGACGCACCGTATGAGGTCGACACAGCCGAGGAAAACGGATGGTACGACAGCACTGCCGGTGAAATGATTACCAAGAAGGACGGAAATCATCTTGAGTTCCAGACCGGACATAAATATGTATACATAATCAATTTAAAGACAAAGGATCCGTCAAAGTTCGTGTTTGACAGTAAGGAGAATCTTAATGTCAAAATGGACGGCGGCGACGTCGGACTTGTTGTAAATTACGGCGGAAATTCTCTCTATGTGGTTTCATTGTCTTATACTATTTACAACAAGATTAATACTGTCGAGATATCCGGAGTTAAAGCTCCCGCTGCCGGCGAAAAGGCAGATAATACGCTCAAGGTTCCCGACGACGCACTGTATTCGGCGGAAGGACATTGGTTCTGCGTTACCGACGGTGAAAAGAAAATGACCGACGCCGATAAGTTCGAATACGGCAAATCCTACGAGTACAGAGTAACGGCAAACGCAACAGGACCGGCAGGTATAACCAAATTCTCCGATACGATTGTCATGAGAATAAATCTTACCGACGGAAGGATAAGTGCCGACACTGCCAACTTCACCTGGGCTGATTTTACATATAAATTCGGAGTATTAAAGTGCGAGCATTCTCTTTCCGACTGGAAAACCGACAAGGAAAACCATTGGAAGGAGTGCGGAAATTGCAAAGAAAAGCTTGAGAGTGCAAAGCACGTTGAAAGCGACTGGATAATCGATAAGGCCGCAACAACGCAGGCGGAGGGCGAAAAACACATCGAATGCACCGTATGTAAATATGTAATCAAGACAGAAAAAATCGACAAGCTGCCCGATACGCATTCGCATTCGTATTCCGATTGGAAGTACGATAAGGATAATCACTGGAAGGAGTGCTCATGTGGAGATAAGACTCAGCTTGCAAAGCACACCGAAAGCGATTGGATAATCGACAAGGCCGCAACAGCGCAGGCGGAGGGCGAAAAGCATATCGAATGCACCGTATGTAAAGCCGTACTCAAGACGGAGAAAATCGATAAGATCTCCGATACCCATGAGCATTCGTATTCCGATTGGAAGTACGATAAGGATAATCACTGGAAGGAGTGCTCGTGCGGAGACAAGACTCAGCTTGCAAAGCACACCGAAAGCGATTGGATAATCGACAAAGAGGCGACAAAAGAGGCGGAGGGCGAAAAGCATATCGAGTGTACCGTCTGCAAGGCCGTGATAAAAACCGAAAAGATAGATAAAATCGCAGACGAACCCGTTTTGCGCGGGGACATCGACGGCAACGGCAAGGTCAACGCCGCGGACGCAAGACTTGCTCTCAGAATTTCCGCGAAGCTCGAATCGCCTACCGATTTACAGATTAAAGCGGGCGATCTCGACGCGGACGGAAAGATATCCGCAAAAGAGGCGAGAATGATACTAAGATTCGCCGCAAGACTTGAAAAAGAAATCTGACATTTTCTTTAAATTCAAACATTAAATAACGGCAAAAGGCGCGCGGATGTTACTCTGCGTGCCTTTTGTTTCAGCTTGTCGAAAAAGTAGTTTTCGGCAAGCTGTGAGACTGTCGGGAATGTGCCTGAATTTCGTTTTCTTCCGAGCGTCGCTGTACAAAAGTACCGCAGCGAGAAAAAAACGAAAAACGCAAATGCCCCGAAATCATCAGGTTTCGGGGCATTTCATTAAAAAATCAAAATATGTTTGCAAATAATCAATAAAAAACTTTTTTCTGATATAACAAAACATAACGTGTCTTTAAGGTGTGGTTCAGGTGCTTTATCGACAGTCTAAAACGCTTTCCCTCACAAGAGAAAGCGTCTTTGCTTTTAATTAATAAATATTAATTATTCGTAAAGAGGATATTTGTCCGTAAGAGCCTTGACCCTGTTTGCAATCTCCTCTTTTTTATTGTCAAAATCATATATGCAGTCGGCGATACAGTCGGCGATAACCTTCATATCGGACGTACCCATACCTCTCGTCGTAACTGCGGGTGTGCCGATGCGGATTCCGCTCGTGATAAACGGACTGCGCTTTTCGTTGGGAACGGTATTCTTATTAACGGTGATACATACCTCGTCAAGCTTGTTTTCAAGCTCCTTGCCCGTGCATTCCTCGTCGGAGAGGTCGATAAGAATTAGGTGATTGTCCGTTCCGCCCGAAACCATTTTAACTCCTCTTGCATCCAGAGCCTCGGCAAGAGCCTTTGCGTTGGCGACGACAGACGCCGCATAGCTTCTGAACGAATCCGTCAGAGCTTCGCCGAAGCAAACAGCCTTAGCCGCAATAATATGCTCGAGCGGTCCGCCCTGAATTCCGGGGAATATATTTTTATTTATCTTCTTTGCGTATTCCTCGTTATTTGTAAGAATAAGACCGCCTCTCGGTCCTCTTAACGTCTTATGCGTAGTAGAGGTAACAACGTCCGCATATTCTACGGGATTCATGTGAACTCCGCCCGCGACAAGTCCGGCGATATGCGCCATGTCGACCATTAAAAGCGCGCCGTTTTCATGCGCTATATCGGCAAGCATGTCGAAACGAATCTCTCTCGGATATGCGCTCGCACCTGCTACAATCATCTTAGGCTTAAGCTCCGCGACCTTATCGGCAAGGGCATAGTAATCTATAAAACCGTCGTCGTTTACGCCGTACGAAACAAAGTTATAAAGACGTCCGCTGAAATTTACGGGGCTTCCGTGCGTAAGGTGTCCGCCCTGCGAGAGATCCATGCCCATTACGGTGTCGCCCGGCTCAAGAAGTGAGAAGTAAACCGCCATATTAGCCTGTGAACCGCTGTGAGGCTGAACGTTTGCGAACTTTGCGCCGAAGAGTCTGCACGCTCTCTCTATCGCGAGATTTTCGACTATATCGACATCCTGACATCCGCCGTAGTATCTTTTTCCGGGATAGCCCTCGGCGTATTTATTTGTGAGCACGCTTCCCGCCGCCGCCATAACTGCGGGCGAAACAATGTTTTCGCTCGCTATAAGCTCTATATTGCTTCTCTGACGCTCAAGCTCTTTCTGCATAGCGTCGGCGACCTGCGCGTCGGTTTTTGATATAAGACCTATATCGTCAAGCATATTTTTATACATCAACAATCACACTCCCGACGATTATTTTATCATAATAATTTTAAGTATTCAATACCGTGCGTTATTTTCGGCTAAAACGATAAAATCACGTATAGTTTACATCATCTTTGTTGACAAACTTATTAGATATTACTAAAATAATCTTTGAGGTGGTTTTCTTGAAAACAGTAATAATCACGGGCGCGTCGTCCGGGATAGGACGCGTCAGTGCAGAATATTTTTCCGACAGAGGATATAAAGTCTACGGGGTCGCAAGACGCGAATTTGAAAGCGATAAATTTACATCCGTAAAGGGCGACGTAAACAATTACGAAGCCATGTCCGCTGTATTTGATGATATATATAAAAAAGAGGGACATATCGACATTCTCGTGAATAATGCGGGATTCGGCATTGCGGGGGCAATTGAGGACGCAAGCACAGAGTCGATAGAGTCGATAGTCAGAACCGACTTTACAAGCGTTGCCGTTCTTTGCAAAATGATAATCCCGTATATGAAAAAATCGGGAGGCAGAATTATCAACATCTCGTCAGTCGGCGCGATAATGCCCCTGCCGTATCAGGCTATGTACTCGGCTGTAAAAAGCGCGGTCGAGGTATTTTCACGTGCGCTCGACACGGAGGTCCGCCCGTTCGGAATCAGAGTCACGGCGATTCTCCCCGGCGATACCAAGACGGATTTTACATCCGCGAGAGTCATAGAGGACAGCGACGCAAACGGAAACAAATCTGCGAGCATGCGTTCAATCGGCAAAATGGCAAAGGACGAGCAGAACGGCAAGGATCCCGTAACCGTGGCAAGGGAAGTATTCACGGCGGCAACGAAAAACGATCCCCCGCTTCGAATAACCGTCGGAGCGGTTTCAAAAGCGGAGGTATTTTTAAGCCGTGTGTTTCCTCTTAAAGCTATTAACTTTATAATAAGGAAAATGTACTCATGAGCGGTTATTCACCCGAAGAAATCAGACAGACGCTTTTTGATTTAAGCGACGAAAAGTACCGCGGTTTTCATTCAAAATTAATACCGACGATTGACAAAGAGACGGTTATCGGCGTGAGAACTCCCGCACTCCGAGCGTACGCAAAGGAGATTTTTAAATCGGGACTGCCCGAGGAGTTTTTATCGGACCTACCGCATAAGTATTACGACGAAAATAACCTCCACGCGTTTATTATCGCAATGATAAAGGATTATGACGAGTGTTTATCGCGCGTAAACGCGTTTCTGCCGTTCGTCGACAACTGGGCGACGTGCGACACCATGAAACCCAAAGTATTCTTAAAACACCCCGACAACATTTTGGTTTCGGCTTTGGAATGGCTCAAATCGGGCAAAACCTACACCGTAAGATACGGCATTATCACGCTGATGTCGCTTCTGTCAACGGATGTTTTCTCCCCGTCGCAGTTAAACGCCGTTTCCGATATAAAAAGCGAAGAATACTATATTAAAATGGCTCAGGCGTGGTACTTTGCAGAAGCGCTGACAAAGCGATACGATTCGGCAATCGAGATAATAAAAACGTGCAGACTTGACAGATGGACTCACAACAAGTCGATTCAGAAAGCGAGAGAAAGCTTCCGCATTTCGGATGAAACAAAACAATATCTCACCACATTAAAATGCTGATACAAAAAAGGTTTCGAAGAATTAACATCGAAACCTTTTTATTATAGCAAAAGGGAGTCGAACTCATAAGGTTTATATCCACCCTCTTTCCGCTT
>UQQT01000006.1 GCA_900543395.1 uncultured Oscillospiraceae bacterium
CGACAAGCTCTTCGGGGATAATTAAGAATAGGTAAAGAGAGAGCTTTATGCAGACAGGATTGGTAATTTTGCTGTTTGTCGTCGGCTTGGTGCTCATCATCAAGGGCGGCGACTGGTTCGTCGACTCGGCGGTTTTCATCGCAAATCTCACCGGCATACCCAAGTTCATCATCGGCGCAACGATAGTCAGCGTCGCAACGACCCTGCCGGAGCTGACGGTGTCCGTCACCGGCGTCATTGACGGTGAGCTCGACCTCGCCGTCGGCAACGCAGTGGGCTCCGTCACCGCAAACATCGGCCTTATCATGGGTATCTCGCTTGTGTGCATGCCCGCTGTTATAAAGCGCAGCCAGTTCTGGCTCAAGGGCGTGCTCATGTCCGCTGCGGCGCTGCTGCTGTGGATACTGTGCAAGGACGGCACGCTGCATATGCTGCCGAGCTTTGCGCTGTTCGTGCTGTTGGCGGTGTATGTTTGGGATAACATCCGTGACGCAAAGAACGATGTCGGCTCGGACGAGCGTGAGCTCGTCGACAAGAAGGAGCTTCCGCAGCAGCTTGTCATGTTCGTCGTCGGCGTTGCGGCTATCGTCGTCGGCTCTAAGCTGCTCATCGAATACGGCAGCGAGATAGCCCTGCTGCTCGGCGTTCCCTCGGCGATAATCGGCGTTACAATGGTCGCCATCGGCACGAGCCTGCCGGAGCTCATAACGACCCTCACGGCGATACGCAAAAAGGAATCTAGCATGTCGATAGGCAACATCATCGGCGCAAACATCATCGATCTTGCGCTCATCCTGCCCATTTGCAGCGTCGTTTCCGACGGCAAGCTCACCATTGCCGAGCAGTCGTATGCGCTGGATATGCCCATGTGCTTTGCGATGACGCTTATTGCGGTGCTGCCCTCGCTCATAAAGGGCAAGCTCTACCGCTGGCAGGGCATCCTGATGCTGGCACTGTATGCAGTGTATGTTGTCATTCTGGTCACCCAGTACGGCGTGTAAAACGCTGATATGCTAATTATAAAAAGAGCTATCTGATTTCATCTGGAATCAGATAGCTCTTTTTATAATTAATAATAAAATTTAGCGCAGATCATTCCCACTCATTTTTAGGATTCTTCTTTTGCTTATTTATGCCCTAAATATTATCCCAAACGGCAATTTTGACACCGGCTTTTTACTCATTATTTTATTTATCAAAATTTTTGTTGCAGAAAAAGTTGCAAAATCGCTTGCGAAATAGTCCCAGGTGGTTGTGAGGTTAAATGTTAAACCTCATTCAAAATTTTTAGATAAATATCCTTAATTTCCTGAGGCGTTGTCATAAACCACTCGGTTCCAGGAGCATCAGCAATCCATCTTCCACGCATCTTGAGTATATTATGTAAGGCAGCTTCTAATACCGAAGAATCAGCACACTTGATTATCAAGGCAATGTGCGGTAATTCAGGGTAACATGTTCCTGCTTGACCAAGGACTCTGTTGATTGGATTCCGGTCTGTTCTACCAACCTTGCATTCCCATGTGCTTGATCCTTTTAATTTTGCCAATTCAACATATACATCATAATAATACACGTATACTGAATTATCGCCAGTTCCTATAGTTTCATCTACTGCATAGTTGATTTTTTCTTCAGATATATTGTCTTCAATAATAGTTGTTTCATTTTTTACATAATGCAACTCCCACATACCATATCCCTTATTTAATAGTCCAAGTTCTTGCTTTTGCATAGTTTGAGTTGCCGCCTTAAATACAGCTGCGAGATCTCGGCCTTGTTCAATTATTCCACCAAGTTGAACATGGTGCTCTGAAATTGTTGTAATTGCAGTTTGTCTAGAAAATAGAGCTCCGTCAAAAAGCTCTATTAGTAGTTCTCGGAATATACCAGGAGTTAGTTTAACTCCTGAATACTTATAATCATTTTGTTCAGCCATAATAAACTCCCCAATTATCTCTATTTCTAAGCCACTTGAAACTATCCCTTTTTACGCTTTTTATACTGCGTGTTGCAAAAGTGTTGCAGAAACGTTTTTACCAAAGCGCAAAGTGCCCGAAAGCCCTTTATTCCCAAGGGTTTTCGGGCACTTGTTAGCCAATGTGTATTATTCCCACTCTATCGTCGCGGGGGGTTTGTCTGTTATGTCATAGACTACGCGGTTAACGTCCCTGACCTCGTTTGTGATTCTTCTGGACACCTTGGAGAGCAGTTCATACGACAGCGGGGCGAAAGTTCCGGTCATAAAGTCGTTCGTGATTATCGCTCTGAGCGCGAGCGTATAATCGTACGTTCTGCCGTCGCCCATAACACCGACGGAGCGGTTGCCGGTAAGAACCGCGAAATACTGGCTTGCTTTTTCGCCCGAAGCTTCAAGCTCCTGTCTGAAAATGAGATCCGCGTCGCGCAGGATATCAAGCTTTTCGCGCGTAAGGTCGCCGATAACGCGGACTGCAAGTCCGGGACCGGGGAACGGCTGGCGGTCTACAAGATAATCGGGCAGACCGAGCTTTCTGCCGACGGCTCTTACCTCGTCCTTAAAGAGCCCTCTCAAAGGCTCGAGAAGCTCAAAGCCGAGTTTCTTGGGAAGTCCGCCTACGTTATGATGGCTCTTGATCGTCGCGGCCTTTTTATTGCCCGACTCGATAACATCGGGGTAAATCGTGCCCTGCGCAAGGAATTTTACGCCGTTGATCTTCTTTGCTTCCTCTGTAAATACGTCAATAAACAGCTTGCCGATAATCTTTCTCTTTCTCTCGGGAACCCTAATTCCTTTAAGCTTCGAAAGATATAATTCGGATGCGTCAACCATGCGCAGATCCAAGGGCATATCCTTAAACGCGGCGGCAACCTCATCCGCTTCATTCTTTCTCATCATGCCGTGGTCGACAAATATACACGTAAGCTGCGAGCCGATTGCTCTGGAAATAAGCGCGGCGGCGACGGAGGAATCGACTCCGCCCGAAAGACCGAGAATAACTCTGTCGTTTCCGACTCTCTCTCTTATCTCGGCAACCTGACGCTCGATATAATCGTCCATAGTGTAATCGCCTACGGCGCCGCATATATTATAAAGGAAATTGTGTATAAGTCTCGTTCCGTTTTCGGTATGCTCGACCTCGGGATGGAACTGTACGCCGTACAGCTTCATCTCGGGATTTTCGATTGCACCGCACGGACAGTTATCCGTTTTTGCAATAACCCTGAATCCCTTGGGAATCTTTGAAACAAAGTCCGTATGACTCATGAGAACGTTCTGAGTCGCTTTCATGCCCTCGAAAAGAACGGAAGATGTTTTAAGCTTCGCCTTCGTCGGACCGTACTCGCTGACGTCGCACGACGAAACCTCGCCGCCGAGCATATAGCTCATAAGCTGGAAGCCGTAGCAGATTCCGAGAACGGGAATTCCCGATTTAAAAAGCTCGGGCTCGCATTTCGGCGACTCCTCGCCGTAAACGCTCAAGGGGCCTCCCGTCGTGATAATTCCTATGGGATTGAGTTCAAGCAATTTTTTCAGCGGAGTGTCTCCCGGTTTTATAACGGAATAAACACCGCATTCTCTGACTCGTCTGGCGATAAGCTCTTTATACTGACCACCGAAGTCGAGAACGATAACTGTCTGATTGTGTTGCATATATATTATACCTCTTTATATAATAATTAATTTTCGTATCTGCCGCAGCACTTTTTATATTTAAGTCCGCTTCCGCAGGGACAGGGATCGTTTCTGCCTACCTTCTGACCTTTTTTAACGGGACGGGCTTTTTCGCTGCCGTCTGTCTGATTGGTCGAAGTAATCTTAACGGTCTGTTCGCGCTTAACGTCCTCCTCGGAACGTACGATTGCGGTAAGGACGAACTGAACGGTTCCCTCGCGGATTCCGTCGGTCATCTCCTCAAACATGTCGTAGCTCTCCATTCTGAACGCAACAACGGGATCCTTCTGCGCATAAGCTCTTAAACCTATGCTCTGCTTTAACTGCTCCATAGCGTCGATGTGGTTCATCCAGCGAATATCAACGTTTTCGATAAGAGCCTTATGCTCAAGCTCCTTCATAACATCCGCACCGTAAAGCTCGGTCTGCTTTTCAAGCTTTGAATTTGCAATGCCGAGCATCTGCTCGAGAATCTTATCGTGGTCGTCCTCGCTCTCAAGCTTCTCGTCGCCGAAAAGCCACGCGTATTTGCTCGTAAGTCCCGCTATATTCCAGTCATTGGAATGATTCGTCTTGGGACAGTAGAAATCGACAGCCTCGGTAATCGAATCCTTAATCATCTTTCTGATCGTCTGGTCAAGGTCGACGCCGTCAAGAACCTGATTTCTCTGCGCGTAAATAAGCTCTCTCTGCTTATTCATAACGTCGTCGTACTGAAGAACGTTCTTACGTATTGCAAAGTTATTGCCCTCAACCTTTTTCTGCGCGTTCTCTATCTGACTTGTGAATATCTTATTTTCAATCGGCATGTCGCCTGCCTCGCCGAAACGGTCGAGAATATTATAGAATCTGTCGCCCGCGAAAAGACGGATGACGTCATCCTCCGCAGAGAGGAAGAAACGGCTTGTACCGGGGTCGCCCTGACGTCCCGCGCGTCCTCTTAACTGGTTATCGATACGCCTTGACTCATGTCTTGCGGTACCGATTATATAAAGACCGCCGAGCTCGCGTACCTTGTCGGCTTCCTCTTTTAATTCGGATTTATATTTCGCCTCAAGCTCGGAGAAAATCCTTCTGGCGTTGAGAATATCCTCGTTGCCGGTCTCCGCAAAGCCCGTAGCCTCTGCGATAAGCTCCTCGGTCATGCCCTCCATTTTACGCATTTCGGCTTTCGCCATATACTCCGCGTTACCGCCTAAAATGATATCGGTGCCTCGTCCCGCCATGTTTGTAGCGATTGTAACGGCTCCGAGTTTACCCGCCTGAGCTATAATTTCGGCTTCTTTTTCATGATATTTCGCGTTTAAAACGTTATGCTTTACTCCGCTCTTTTTAAGAATTGCGGAGAGAATCTCCGATTTTTCAATATTAACGGTACCTACAAGTATAGGCTGTCCTTTTTCGTGAAGCTCCTTGATAAGGTCGACGATCGCGGCGAATTTTGCCTTTTCCGTCTTATAAAGAACGTCGGGAAGATCCTTTCTTATCATCGGCTTATTTGTCGGAACGGCGATAACGTCAAGGCTGTAAATCTCCTGAAACTCGTCGCTTTCGGTCATTGCGGTACCGGTCATACCTGAGAGCTTGTCGTAAAGTCTGAAATAGTTCTGGAACGTAATGGTAGCAAGCGTCTTTGACTCCGAACGGACGTTAACGCCCTCTTTTGCTTCGATAGCCTGATGAAGTCCCTCGTTGTAGCGTCTGCCGAGCATAATACGTCCGGTAAATTCGTCGACGATAAGAACCTGTCCGTCCTTAACGACGTAATCAACGTCTCGCTGCATAACTCCGCGCGCTTTAAGAGCCTGATTTATATGATGCTGGAGCGTAAGATTGTCCGCATCCATGAGGTTTTCGAGATTGAAATGAGTCTCCGCCTTGGCTATACCGCGTTTGGTAAGGGTCGCTGTTTTCGCCTTTTCGTCAACGATATAATCGCAGTCTGCACCTGCAACGTCGTCGATTTCCTTTTTGGAATCCATCTCGGTAATTTTCTTAACGGTAAGAGCCTTTACGAAGTCGTCGGCAAGCTTGTACATTTCGCTCGACTTGTCGCCTCTGCCCGAAATAATAAGGGGGGTACGCGCCTCGTCTATAAGAATCGAGTCAACCTCGTCGACGATTGCGAACGAGTGACCTCTCTGAACTCTGTACTCTTTATACGGAACCATGTTATCACGAAGATAATCAAATCCCATCTCGTTGTTCGTTCCGTAGGTAATGTCCGCGTTATATGCGTCCTGTTTTGATTTATTATCCTGTCCGTGCGCGACAAGTCCGACGGTAAGTCCCATAAAACGGAAAACCTTGCCCATCCACTCGGAATCTCGGCGGGCAAGATAATCATTTACGGTTACGATATGAACGCCCTTGCCTGCAAGAGCGTTAAGATATGCGGGAAGCGTTGCGACGAGCGTTTTGCCCTCGCCCGTTTTCATCTCGGCGATTCTGCCCTGATGAAGAACGATACCTCCGAGTATCTGCACGGGGAAGTGCTTCATATTAAGAACTCGCCACGAAGCCTCACGGCATGCGGCAAAAGCCTCCGGCAGAATATCGTCAAGAGTCTCCCCGTTTGCGAGTCTCTCTTTGAATTCGGGGGTTTTAGCCTGAAGCTCGGCGTCTGAGAGCGCGGAATACTCCTCCTCGAGCGCAAGAACTTTTTTCTGAATCGGGACGATTCTTTTTAATTCCTTCTGCGAATAGTCGCCGAATATTTTAGTTAATAAAGACAATGCGTTTTCATCCTTTCAAGACATAAATATTTTGGTATGTAAAGCGTTTATTTCATTTTGTTATTTAATTTATATTCCTTACAGATATCGTTAAGCGGACATATACCGCACTTCGGATTCCTTGCAGAGCATATTTCCCTGCCGAAGAGGACGCACCTGTGACAGAAGTCATTGCTTTCCCCGCTCGGAAGCAGAGGTCTTGTCTCCTTTTCGACCTTAAACGGGTCGCGTGTCGAAACAAGTCCCAGTCTGTTCGAAATTCTTATATAATGGGTATCGGCTACGACGGCGCCGGGCATTTTATAAACGTCGCCGGCTATCAAGTTTGCCGTTTTCCGTCCGACTCCCGGCAGACGGGTAAGCTCATCGACCGAATCGGGAATAACTCCGCCGTACTCGCTTAAAATCATCCGGGCCATGCCGATAATATCCCTCGCCTTCTGACGGAAAAATCCGCATGAGCGTATGATATTCTCAACATCCGTTACGTCCGCCGAAGCGTAATCCTCAAGCGTTTTATATTTTGAAAACAATTCGGGCGTTACAAGGTTTACCCTCGCGTCCGTGCACTGCGCCGACAGCCGAACGCTTATAAGCAGCTCGAACGGGTTGTCCGCGTTAAGCGAGCAGACCGCGCCGGGGTATCTTTCCTTTAAACGTCGGACGGCTTCATGCGCCGTCTGTTTTTTCGTCATGATACCGTACTCTCTTCCGTCGTGTTTTCGCTCTGTTTTACATCGTCGGGGTGGGATTCGAGCTTAGCCGAAATTCGCAGAACGGTTCTCGAATCGGCGGGCGAAATTTTGCCGTCGGAATTCATATCAGCGACAGCCTGTCCCGCAAGACTTAAATTTTCGAGTCTCGCAGCGTGACGGAGGATCATACGTGCGTCGGAAGCCGTTATCTTACCGTCGAAGTCAACGTCGCCGAGATATTTTTTATAAACGTTATGCTCGAACACCGCCGTATACGGACCGTGCTTTACGGTGACTCTGTACGCACCCGGCTCGTTTATATCGATATCGGAGGTTATTTCATAATCGTCAATTGCCGAACGCACTCCCGAATTATAAGTTATATAAACCGTAAGCGCGGAAAAATCGGGCGTTTCGCCGATAAACGAAAACGAATCCTCGGGCGGAACTATGTCCATGCCCCGCTCCTCGCTCGGGATAACGGTAAAATCAAAAGCCGCGTATTTGCCGTCATAATAAAGCCTTGCGACGGCAGTGCCGGGAACAGACGTATCGTATTCCGCCGTAAAGTCGGAGGTTTCGATAACGTTTCCGTTGTCATACTCGGCGATAAGAGTTATATTCGATAAATCAAGCCTGCCGTACTGATATGCGGAAAGATTTGACGGCATGGATTTTATTTTAAGCGATTTAAGGCTTTTGCTCTCGACTGTTATGGGGAATTTAGCCGTTACGTCGTTATATTTATATTTTACGGTGACGGTATAACGTCCGGGCTTTGCGGGTGAAGCTGTATCTATGCCCGAAACCTCGTAATCGGTAACCTCCGCGTCGGGTCTGCCGTCTGAATACTTCGCCGTAACCTTAAGTCCGCCGAGCGAAACGGTCTCGCCCTCAAGATACTCGGTTTTTGTCGGAAGCGACGATATTTCGATCGAGACTACGGGAATGCGCGTTACCGTGATACCGAACGAAGCGCTCATTCCGCCGTATGCTATTACAACAGTTTTTTTACCGGGCTTTGTAAGCGACGGAACGCTCATTACGTAACCGTCCGCGTCCTTTTCCGTTCCGTCGTCATAAACGGCTTTGACCGAAAGACCCGAAGAATCGAACTTCTCCTCGGAGTCGACATATGTAAGCTTATCGGGAAGCGACGCTATTTTTATTGATTTAAGTCCCTTTATCGGTTCGGGATCGGTCAGCTTTTTAAGACCCGAGGACAAATCTATCCAGCACGGTATCGAGTCGTAGACTATATGACCGAAGCCGTCCTTTGTTTCTCCGACCGTTACGCACACGCCTTTTCTGACCGTAGCCGCCCACTCGCTGTTAACGTCAGGTTCGGCATACGCCGTCAGTCCGTCGTCCGCCGTAACGAGATAAACGTCATCAAGAGCGAAAACGCACAAAGGCATGCACATAAATACCGTAATAACGGACAATAAGACAGCCGTAATCTTTTTAAACATACGTTTTTCCTCCCGAATGAAATATATCGAGCGCGGGGCGTTCAATTCGTATTATAATATTTTTTATATCGCATGTCAAATATATATTGTTATTATTTTATTAAATTATTGCTATTACTTGAAATACTTGTTTCGTTGTGATAATATTATTTAAAATAGACATAAAATCTCTTAAACAGGAGGCAACGAATGGATAAATTCAACCCGACGATTATCATTCCCGGTATAGGTCAGTCGAAAGTCGACATGATCGATTCAAAGGGAAATAAAATAAAAAGCGCGTGGCCGTTTGACATAGACATGAAGTCCGCGCTCGACGATCTGAAGGGCTCGATTATGAAAATGATGCTTTTCAGAAAGGACGCGGGCTTTTCCGATAAGGTCGCGAAAATCGTACGCTCGATAACGTTTCCCCTCTCGTGCAAAAGCGACGGAAGCTCATTGAATCCGCTTAGAACCGTAACATACGAAAAAAGCGTAAAAGAGTGTACGGACGACGAAAAAAGATTCATATACAAAATGATTCCCATGGAGGCTCTGGGCGAAAAGATAGGCGAGGAAAACCTCTTTTTCTTCGCGTACAACCCGTTCGGCGACGTTTACCCGACTGCCGAAAAGCTTAATGAATTCATAGAATTCGTTAAAGAGAAAACGCAGAGCGAAAAGGTCGATATAATCGCCGTAAGCCTCGGCGGAGCCGTGCTGAAAGCGTATCTTGACATGTACGCAGACAAAAAAAACATTTCGTCGATAGTCTGCGTATGCTCCGCTCTCGACGGAACGAAATGCGCGGGCGACATATTCACCGACAATCTCGACCTTGACGACCCGGTAAAGTATCTTTCATACGCCGGCGACAAGGCTTCGCAGATCGCTCCGATGGTTAATATGATTCCCAAGGACGTAGTCGATCTTACGCTGGCTAAATCAATCGACACGGCGAAAAACGACCTGCTTTACAACTGCACAATGATGTGGTCGTGCGTTCCCGTTTCCGATTTTGCCGTGTCTTCCGACAAGCATTTAAAGAACGCAGACCCCGTGTTAAAAGAGAAAGTAACGCGTTTTTACAATTACTCGCTCTCGTTCCCCGATAAGATAAGAGAGCTTGCACAAGACGGCGTGAGATTCTGCATAGTAAGCGGATACGGCAAACAGCTTCTGCCGGTTTTTAAATCGAAAAACGAGGATTCAGACTCGGTTATCAACGTTTCGTCATCGGCTCCGGGCGCAAATTCCTCCGACGGCAAAATCGATGTTTCATCCTGCGTTCTGCCCGAAAACACATGGTTTTTCAAGGATCAGGGACACAGCGCAATAGCATATAACGATATCGCACTCTCGCTTGTCGAAAAATTCATAACGGGCGAGATCGAAAACGTTCATTCGTCCGAAAGCTATCCGCAGTTCAATACGGCGAGAAACATTAAAAAACTCAAATACGAACTTGTCCCGAAAGCGGAAAAGACGATAAACGACGAGACGGTTTCTCCCGAAATCAAGGATAAATTAAAAGAACTCAATGAAAAATACAGCGTTCTTCTCAAAACTACGGTAACAGAAAACGCGCAGAACGTAACAGAGCTTGAAAACGAATACAAAGCGGTATTTGATTCAACAGAAAATAAAGGATAATAAATTCGGAGGCATGCATATATGGAAAATCAATATGCCGTAAAAGTCAGGAATCTGAACAAGTCCTACAATAAACACGCCGTTATATTAAACGATCTGTCGTTCGATATACCCGCGGGCAAGATAGTAGGTCTGCTCGGTCCGAACGGATGCGGTAAGACAACGCTTCTCAAAATTCTCGCGGGCGTAATACACGACTACGACGGCAAGGTCGCCGTAAACGGTTACGCGCCGGGGCCCGAGTCGAAAGCCACTACGGCATTTCTGCCCGACACTACGTATCTTGAGGAGTATTTCAGAACGATTGACGCGATAAATTATTTCGATGACTTTTTCAGTGATTTCGACAAGGTAAAGGCTCTCGACTTCGCGCAGAGATTTAATTTAAGACTCAATCAGAAAATCAAAACCATGTCAAAGGGAATGCAGGAAAAGGTTCAGCTTCTCCTCGTTATGTCGAGAGCCGCGGAGCTTTATCTGCTCGACGAGCCTTTAGGAGGCGTCGACCCCGCGGCGAGAAGAATGATTCTCGATATTATAATGAAAAACTACGCGGAAAAATCCACGCTGATAATCTCTACGCACCTTGTAAACGATCTCGAAAACTGCTTCGACCACGTTCTGATGCTCGGCGGCGGCAGAGTTCTCGTAAACACGGGCATTGAGAATATTCAGAAGAGCGGAAAGAGCGTAGAGGATGTATTCAGGGAGGTAATCGGCGATGCTTGGTAAGCTTATAAAACACGACTTTATCTCCGGAGCGAGGAGAATGGGAACTATCTATCTTATCGCCGCGATAGCCGCCATTGCGATGATTATTACCTCGTTTTTCCAAAGCGGAACGATACTTAAATATTTAACCTTGAGCGTAGTCGTTCTCGTCGCGTTCGCGGCGGTCGTCGTTACGTTCGTTTCTATAGTTTTCGGCGCAAATAAAAGCCTGTTCGGCAGACAGGGCTATCTCTCGCAGACTCTGCCCGTCCGTTCAAGCTCCCTTATATTCTCAAAATGGTTTGTAAGCAGCGTATGGGTTATGATAAGCTATCTTCTCGTAATTCTCGCGGCGTTCGGAGTTCTCTCATACGCGGCGGAAAACGGAAGCGGAGACGACGCGTACGGAATATTCGAAATGGTGAAAAACGCGTTCGAAATGCTCGGACTTACGTCAAAGGCTTTTTATTACAAGCTTACATTCGAATGTATCAAAGGTCTTATAAACACGCTGATTTTCGTCATGTGCATTTTATTCTCCATGACGATAGGCAATATAAGGCACTTCGACAGATTCGGCATGCTCGGCATTGTTTTCTACGTCGTCGCATTCGTCGGAATCAGCCAGGGCATAGCGGCGGGATTACAGCATCTGTGCGACATTTCTCTCGTTATTCCGTTCGAGGGAGATATGCATTTCATGATAAATCCCGACATCTTAGAGCTGGACAAGCAGTATACACAGGGTTACTACACATGTCAGTTTACCGGTCTTTACTTCAGAATTTTACTGGCGGTACCCATGTTCCTGCTTACCGTTCTTCTCAATGAAAAGAAAATAAATCTTAAATAAAATAAAAACGACCGGCGGTGATACCATGAGCATTATCGACATATCAAGAGACATTGCGCGCTGTTCGGTTTATCCGGGCGACCCCGAAACGCATATCGAGGCTGTCAGCCGTATGGCGGACGGAGCGGGGTGCAATCTTGCAAAAATCAGCATGGGACTTCATAACGGCACGCATGCGGACGCTCCGCTCCACTTCGTAGAGGACGGCGATTCGATAGATAAGGTCGACCTCGACAGATTTTTCGGCGAGTGCGCCGTAATCGAAGTCGGTCCGGGACCGATAACGGGTGAATACGTTGAGGAGAATTTTCCGAACGAGGAGCGTATACTCGTCAAAAGCATGGGCAAGGCATGGTTTCTCGAAAGCGCGGCGACGGAGCTTGCTTTAAGAGGGATAAAGCTTATAGGAACAGACGCACTGTCGGTCGGAACAAAGGGAGATCAGGTCGCTCCGCACAGAGCGTTTCTGACTCAGAATATCGGAATTCTCGAAAGCTTAAAGCTCGACAACGTAATGCCGGGCAGATACTTTCTTTCCGCTCTGCCTCTTAAAATAGGCGCAGCCGAAGCCTCTCCCGTAAGGGCGGTTCTTATCGACAGCTACATTTTTTGGGGCGGAAGCAACAATAAACAGCGAGGTTCATTTTAATTATGAAAAAAAATACTTTAAGAATTATATCATTATTTATCGCACTTACAATGTGCATACTCTCTTTCGCGTCCTGTTCGTCTAAGGATAACGGCGTAACCAACGCCGATTCGCAGATAAACAAGCAGGCGGAGAAAAAGGACGAAACTCCCGTTTTAACGGCTAAGAATCCTCTCACCGGCGAGAGCGGTTACGACGAGAATCTCCTTGACGAGAGACCCGTCGCGATAATGGTTGAGAACACGCCCTCCGCACGTCCGCAATGGGGGCTGTGCTCACCCGATATCGTAATTGAGACTGAGGTCGAGGGCGGTATTACGAGAATGATGTGGCTCTATGCAAACAAGGACAGAGTCGCCGATAAGGTCGGCCCCGTCAGAAGCGCGAGAAACGCGTATGTAGAGCTTGCCGGCGGACTCGACGCGATATTCTTTCACATAGGAGCAAGCGACCTTGCATACAAAATTTTAAGAAAAGGAGTCGTTGACGACATTGACGGCATGGCGGTTAATTTTTATTCACGCGACAAGTCGAGAAACGTAGCTGTCGAACATACCGCATACACTACAAAAACCGCCGTTGCGAAAGCTATTGAGGAACATATTTCGAATACGAAGCTCGGCGATTCCTATAAAAATCCCCTCTCATTCGTTGAGTCGGGCGCGACGGCTTCGGGCAGTGCATGTTCGAGCATTAAGGCAGTATTCTCCGCCGATTACAGACATACATTCGAGTACAATTCGTCCGATTCTCTTTATTACAATTGGATGAATTCCAAAGAAATGACCGACGAAAACGGAAAGCAGATGGCTGTTAAGAACGTTCTTGTTCTCTATGCGGACATGGTTGATCTCGGCGACGAAAAAGGTCACGTCGACGTTGACCTTTCATCGGGAGACGGTTATTACGCGTCCGAGGGCAAGGTTATAAGCGTTAAATGGTCTAAGGGCAATTTATCGGACAAGCTTAAGATAACCGACGAAAACGGAAATGCGGTAAGCCTTAACACGGGCAAAACGTGGATGGGCTTTGTAAGAAGCACGAATTCGTCAAAAACCGTAATCAGCGAATAAGAGGCGTACAGAATATGAAAAGAATAGCAAGCTTTGAAGTCGACCATACGAAATTGGAGCGCGGTATGTACACCTCGCGTATCGACGGCGACGTAACGACATATGACATAAGAATGAGAAAACCGAATTCGGAGCCTGTCATGGACAACGCATCGATTCATACGATCGAGCATTTATTCGCGACATTCGTAAGAAATTCGGAATTTTCAAACGAGATAATTTATTTCGGCCCCATGGGATGCAGAACGGGATTCTATTTCCTCGTAAGAAACGTATCCCCCGCCGACGCGGTAAAGCTCACACGGGAAGCGTTTAGATTCATAGCGGACTTTGACGGCGAAATTCCCGGAGTCTCCGCGGCGGAGTGCGGAAATTATAAGGATCACTCCCTTGCGGGAGCTAAAGCCGAAGCCGAAAAATTCCTCCCCGTTATCGAAAACCGGGACGAGACGAACTTAAAATATTAATTTTAATAATTCGCAAAAAAGAGCAGACATGAGAACTTCATGTCTGCTCTTCAGCTTGTCGAAAAAGTAGTTTTCGACAAGCTGTGAGACTGTCGAGAATGTGCCTGAATTTCGTTTTCTTCCGAGCGTCGCTGTACAAAAGTGCCGCAGCGAAGGAAAAAACGAAAAACGCAAACACCCCGAAATCATCAGGTTTCGGGGTGTTTCGATAAGAATAAAAATATGTTTGTAAATTGTCGATAGAAACATTTTTTTGAGCCGTAAACAAAATTAATTATATTTTTTCAGCGTGGTTCAGGTGCTTTATCGACAGTCTGAGGAGCAGACATGAGAACTTCACGTCTGCTCTTTTTATATTCACTTTGTTTTTACACGAACACGTTTACAGCTCGATATGCTCTGGGAACGCTTCGTTTTTCATAATCCCCCACATCTTATCTATATACGCAAGCGTATAGAAATTCTCATAGTAATGATAGTAAAACGCGCCCTTGAGCGTCATTTCGTAAACGCCGTTATGTTCTGTGATAAACCCGAGCTTCTTTGCAATAAAAATCTCGAATCCGTACATTTTCTTTAAATCCATGCCGAAGAATTTTTCAAAATCCGCGGCGCACACTCTCGTGCTGTACGCAGTCCAGAACAGCCAGTATATCATCCTCTGCCTTTTTGTAAAACGGACGGTCAGCGAAGTCGCGGGTTCGCCCGAGTGAATTCTTTTGCAGTAGGAATCAACGTCAAACGTGTTGATTTTAAACTGCTCCTTGAACAAGCTTGTTGCGGAACAGCCGAAGCCGAGGAAATTATCTCTTGTCATAGAGGAATACTTCGCCTCGGGGACGCTCGAAAACGTCCATACGGAACTGCGCGAATACCCCTTGCCCAAACAGTAATTCGTTATGTCGTCAAGAAGCCTGCGCTTTTCTTTTTTCGGCATGGGTTCAACGTAACTTTCGGTAAACGTAAAATCAATAAACGGATATATCGCAACATGGTTTGCGCCCAGCGAAAAAGCGGTATCGATATCCGTTTTAAGATCGTCAAAGGTCTGCCCGGGCAGGGCGAAGATAAAATCCATGGAAACCGTCTCGAAATCAACGGCTTTCAAAGCCGAGGCGAGCGCGGAGGTATCAATTTTCTTTCTGCCGAGAATCTTTTGGTATTTATCGGAGAACGACTGAATACCGATACTGATTTTCGTAACGCCCGCTTCTTTGAGAACCGACAGAGTATCCTCGTTCACATTATCGGGGTGAAGCTCCAGCCCCACGCCCTCCGTTATGATAAAATGCTCATTAACGGCGTCGATTATATCTTTTATACGCTCGGACGCGAGCGCGGGAGTTCCGCCTCCGAAATAAAGGCTCGTCGCCTTTTTCCGCCCCGGCTTCGTTCTGCCGATAAGATGAATTTCGTCGATCAGAGAATCTATGTATCTGTCACAGAGTTCTTTTGAATACAGAACCTTACAGTACGGACAGAAATTACATATACTCTTGCAAAACGGGATATGAACGTACAGCCCGAGATTATCACATTCTTCATACGGCAGTATACGGTCGTATTCGTTTTTGAATCTGAACGGCTGTACCGTTCTTGTAAGCCACGTTCTCGTAAAGCTCGTAATAATACTCATAACATCACCTAAATGTACTTCAGATATGTACGAAGCATCTCAAAGATTATTTTCGGATTGCCTCTGAACAAAAGCGTGTACTCCGCAACGAAGAAATATCCGCACTGCTCGCACAAACCGGGTACGTCTATACACCGTCCGCAGGTTGATACCTTTCCGTTCTCAATAACAACGCACTGATAACACGGGGTCGGAAAACTGTTGCCGATAAGATATTTAAATGCGCTTTTCAGATTGAATACGGGTGCGCCCTCTTTCATCATTTGCTTTATCGTTTCACAGCATTCGGCTTTTTCCGCTCTGCTCAGCGCCAATTGCTTTGTGTCCGGGTACGGGGTATGAAAATTAAACGAAACGGCGCGGATGTTTTTTGTATCGCGTGCGGTTATGCACACGTCCCGAACACAGTCTTTATTTATCTGATTTATCGCCATATAGAGACAGATGTTATCCGCCGTCGCATTTTCGATATTTTTCATGATAATATCATATGTATCTCCGCGTATCTCATTATGACGGCGTTTATCCCCGTCCAAGCTCAAAAGAATCAGATCCGCCTCGGGCAGATCAATCGGAAACGTGCCGTTCGTAACGGTATTAACAATGAGAAAGCCCATTTTTTTCGCTTCGATAACAAGATCTCTGAGCGTGCGCTCTCCGTCCTGCCAGAGAAATGTCTCGCCTCCGCAGAAGAACAGAATTCTCACGCCCATATCGTACAGCTGTTTCATTTCACGGCGTATCTGCTCATACGGATGAACAACCGCCGTTATGTTGTTGACGGAGCAATGCTTGCAGTGCAGATTGCATTTATCCGTAACGATTACCGTTCCGAGAATCGGTTTTTTCTGTTTAAACAGTATCGTCTTAACGCCGAAATCGGCAAAATGCAGGAATGATGACAGTTTCATATTTTGCCTCCGTAAATCTATCAAAAAAAGTCGTTGCATATATATTATACACATTTTTTTACATATTTTCAACATATTATGATACAATTCGCCTTTTCTTAATATGTTTTTAAGAAATTAAGCGAAACGGTTTTTCAAAAAAAATTTCCGGACAAATTTACAATTGCAAATCCGACCGCATTTTCTCGTTTTTTGAACATTTTACTTAAAAGAAAGCAGAATAAAGATTCATTCAAAAGCCATACTTTTTATGACGAACACAGCGAATTGTGACATTTATTCACAATATGAGAACTATTCTGCCTTTTAGGTTTATTAAATCATCTATCAAACGTTTATATCTTTTGTGCAATGCAACAAATATTTAATTTTTTCGTACAAATTATGAAAAAAACCTTTAAATTTATATCAATAGGTGATATAATACCTAAGGTTATGATTCTATATATAGTATTCGGATAGTTTTCTGTTTATATCCGATGTGTTATTCGGCGTTTTACGCGCCGGCGTTTTAATTATTGCTAAGGAAGTGCCGTTGTGGAAAAATTCGTAGTTGACGGTGGATACGAACTTCAGGGCGAGCTTGAGATCAGCGGAGCAAAAAACGCCGCTGTTGCCATACTCCCGGCTACCATTCTTGCCGAGGACATTTGCAGAGTTGAAAATATACCCGACATTCGCGACGTTCAGGTCATGGTTAAGATATTAAGAGACATGGGCGCGACAGTCAGATATATCAATTCAAACACCCTTGAAATCGACACCAGATATATTAATTCATATATTATACCCTATGAGATGACGAAGCATTCGAGATCGTCATATTATCTCCTCGGAGCACTGCTCGGCAGATACAACCACGCTAAGGTTGCCATGCCCGGCGGATGCAATTTCGGCGGAGTCAGACCCATTGACTTCCATCTCAAAGGCTTTGCGAGACTCGGAGCCGAGATATCAAACGATAACGGTATGGTCGACGCAAAGGCGATCTCGCTCACGGGTACGACGATTTACTTTGACAAGGTCTCCGTAGGAGCCACTATTAATTTAATGCTCGCTTCTGTTAAGGCGAGAGGTCTTACTATACTCGAAAACGCGGCGAAGGAGCCTCATATCGTCGATCTTGCGAACTTCCTGAATCTTATGGGCGCGCAGGTCACGGGCGCAGGCACCGACGTTATCAAGATAAGAGGCGTTGAGAAGCTTCACGGATGTTCGTATTCGATAATTCCCGACCAGATAGAGGCGGGTACGTACATGGTCGCCGTCGCGGCGGCGAAGGGCAACGTTCTTATTAAAAACGTTATTCCCAAGCACCTTGAATCTATTACAACAAAATTAAGAGAGTGCGGAGTTACCGTAGAAGAATACGAGGATTCCGTCAGAGTCATAAGCAACCGCCGTTACGACGCGTGCAAGGTCACGGCTACGCCCCATCCCGGTTTTCCGACCGATATGCAGCCCCAGATGACTACGTTCCTTTCTATATGCAACGGCACGAGCATCGTTACCGACAGCGTTTGGGACAACAGATTCAGATACGTCGATCAGCTCATCAGAATGGGCGCGTCTATTCAGATAGAGGGCAAGGCTGCCATCATCACGGGCGTAGAGAGGCTTCAGGCGGCTCCGATTAAAGCGGACGATTTAAGAGCGGGCGCGGCTATGCTCATAGCGGGCATGTGCGCGCACGGCACAACACAGATAGAGGAAATTATACACATCGAGAGAGGCTATGAAAACGTTGTTGAAAAACTGCGCGGTATAGGCGCTCATATCAGCAAGGTTAACTTTCCCGACGACACAGGCGAAGCTATCGTCGGCAACGCGGGATAATTACAAAAAAAGACGGGGGACTGTTGCTTAAAGCGGCAGCCCTTTTTAAGTGGAGAGAGAATAATGGCGCAATTCTGTACGCTGTGTTCATCAAGCAGCGGTAATTCATCATACATCGGCTATTCCGGCGGCGGAATACTTATCGACGCGGGTTTGAACGCAAAACAAATCTGTCTCGCAATGGGCAGAATGGGAATCGACCCGAATTCGATAAAGGCGATATTCATAACGCACGAACATACGGATCATATCAGTGCGCTGAGAGTTTATGCGTCTAAATTTTCCGTTCCCGTATACGCTTCCGAGGGTACGCTTAACGCGCTTATAAAAATGGGATGCGTCAACGGGAAATTCAAAGCCGACGTAATAGATAAAAACGGCATTGACATAAACGGAATGTACGTAAAACCGTTTAAGACCTCGCACGACTCGGCGCAGAGCTGCGGATACACGATTAACATGCCGTACGGTCACAAGCTTGCCGTCGCGACGGACACGGGCTGTGTGACGGACGAAATGAAATCGTCGCTCGTCGGGTGCGACCTCGTTATGCTCGAATCGAATCACGATTTGAACATGCTGAAAACAGGTCCGTATCCGTATTATTTAAAACAGAGAATTTTATCAAAAAAAGGTCATCTGTCAAACGACGACTGTGCCGAATTCGCAAAATATTTAGTACATAACGGAACAAAGAGAATCGTTCTCGGACATTTAAGCCGTGAGAATAACGACCCTGCTCTTGCATTCGAAACGACAAACAACGCGCTCGGAGCGGCGGGACTTCTCGAAAACGAGGATTATCAGTTATACGTCGCACCCGTATCTAATTCCGAAAGGATGTTTAAGCTTTAATGCAGACCGTAAAAATAATAACCGTCGGCAGATTAAAGGATAAATTCTATTCCGACGCGTCCGAAGAATATTTAAAAAGGCTCAAAGCGTACTGCAGGTGCGAGATAATCGAAATTCCGCAGACCGTTCTCTCCGACTCCCCCGCCGAGGGCGAAATAAATTCCGCGCTCGAAAAAGAGGGAGAGCAGATTTTGAAAAAAATTCCGTCCTCGCCGCTCGTTATTGCAATGTGCATTGAGGGCAGGCAGTATTCGTCCGAAAAGCTCGCAAGGCTCATATCCGACGCCGGTGTTAACGGCAAAAGCTCGCTCGTATTCATAATCGGCGGTTCGTTCGGACTTAGTGAAAGCGTAAAAAAAAGAGCCGACATACGCATGTCAATGTCGGAAATGACGTTCCCGCACAGATTGGCGCGGGTTATGCTTTTGGAGCAGATTTACAGAGCATATTCGATTAATGCCGGGACAAAATATCACAAATAAACAGGGGATATTAAAAATGCCCGAACCGCAAAAAACTATTGTAACAATAAAATAGGTTTACTTTTTGCTATGAACACCCTCACCCTCAAAGTAACTTTGTACGCCGTCGGGCAAGCCTCAACCGCCGTTTGGGACGGCGATTTCGGTTCGGTTGATTCATTCCGAACATTTTTTCCTATCCCCTCAAAATATGGATGTCAAAAACGCCACGACCGATAAATTAATAATTCATCAGCCCCCCGTAACCCGCGGGAGGCTGAAATTTTTATAAACAAATCAAAAAAACGTTCGTCAGCCGCTGTTTTCCGTCCGCTGAAAATGGAACATATACTGCTGTGCTATACCCGAATATCCCTTCACACACTCCGGCAGTCCGTTAGGATAGAACTGATCTTCAATTCGCTTGATATGCCTGTCGACGGGAAAAGAATCAATAAACCCGAGTCCGTACAACATGGCGCAGTCCGCAACCTTTTTACCGACGCCCTTTATCGTCATCAATTCGTTTCTCGCGGAATCCATATCGAGCGTTTTTATTTTTTCAAAATCTATTCTGCCCTCTGCGGCGGCACGGGACGCGTCCATGATAAATTCATTGCGGTACCCCGCGCGCAGGACGTCAAGAGCCGAAATATCGAGCGAGGCGATTCTCTCCGCCGACGGAAAGGAATACATATTATTTATTTTTTCTCCGAAATTTACGCACAGTTTTTCAATAATTGACTTGATTCTGGGAATGTTATTGCAGGAGGATATAATAAACGAGCAGAGAGCCTCCCACGGTTCCTGATTTAAAATTCTGATAACGCCGTAGTGTTCCGCCGTTTTTTTGAGCAAAGGATCGGACTTAAAACTTTTTAAAATCGCCGTATAATCTCTGCCGAAATCGAAATAATCATAAAAAACGCCGTAAAAATCGTCTTCGCTTATCGAATGAAAAAGCAGTCCTCCGTCGATTTCTTCAATCTCGGTTTCAATTCCTCTCACTGCTCCTCGCCATGCGCCGTTTTCGTTTTTAACCCATCTGAAGGCCTGTCCGCAATCGAGCGTTATATCTAAATTCACACCGTCCGAAATCTTTACAAAAACGCCGTTGTTCAAAACCCTTGTTTCAACATTTTTCACTTTCCGTCACCCCGCAGTGTCAATAGAAAAATTAGACAAATTTAAGCTGTTATTTTTGTTGTAATTATACTCCTAAATGTATAATTCGTAAAGCATGTAAAACATTTTGTATACAAATTTTTTCTCGAAAAAAGTTTTGAACATACCTCAATTCCGTCGAAAACCCCTGTTTTACCCCGTATTTTATGTACTTTTGAACATTTTGAACATACTTTTGAACGGTTTTGAACCTTTGAACATTTATACAATGAGTATAATTAACCGCCCGTTTGTTCGATAAGTTCTAAGTAAAAACAGTCATTTTTTCTGTTTTACACAAAAATATACAGCTATAATCTACATATTTGTCCGTACAAATAGAATTTAAAATCCGGGAGGAATTTTTTCATGATAAAAGGAGTCAACAAGCAGGTCGTCGAGGTCATCGACACGGGGAGCGATTACTTCGAAAGAGCGCTGTTTTTTGTCGACCCGAAATACTACGGAATAAGCGAGAGCAAATTAAAAGAAAAAGCCGGACTCATAGCCGACAGCGCGGGAAAACCGCCCGAGAATAAAAAAATCAGACGAAAAGGCAGAATAAAAAAAGCGGTCTGCCTTTTTGCGGCGGCCGCTGCGGGCAGTCTGGCGACCGTCCTTATAAATTTCATTATCTGATTGAATTGAAAAACGACGTAAGAATCGATTTACATTCGTTCTCCATAAACCCAGCAGTGATTTCGGGCTTATGATTAAAGCCGTATCTGTTTAAATCGACCGCAGAGTCAAACGACCCCGCCTTATAGTCGTACGCGCCGAAAACGACCCGCTTTATTCTCGCGTTGATACACGCACCGGCACACATCGGGCAGGGCTCCAGAGTAACGTATAAAACGCAGTCGTCGAGTCTCCACCGTCCGAGCTTTTCGCACGCCGAATTTATCGCCTCTATTTCGGCATGACAGAGCGCGTTTTTTAATTTTTCGCGTCTGTTCCTGCCCGTAGAGACAATTTCCCCGTTCAGTGCAATTACCGCGCCGACCGGAACCTCTCCGTCCGAATATGCGTCTTTTGCAAGACGCAGAGCCTCGTTCATAAGTTCTCTGTCCGTCATATCATTTACCTACGCAGAATTTTGAGAATACCTCGTCGACAACGGTTTCAGTCGCCTTTTTTCCCGTAAGCTCATTAAGCGCGTCGATCGCGGAGTCAACACCGACGTTCACCGCGTCGAGAGTCATTCCGAATTTTAACGCCTCAACCGCTTCGTCAACACACGATTTTGCCCTGACACAGCAGTTCCGCTGACGTTCGGTCGTGAGCATTACGGCGGATGAATCGAGAGTATCGAGCGACAGCATTTTTTCGACCGCGTTTTTTAATTCATCAATACCGTCACCTGACGAAGCCGACATCTCAACAACAACCGGAATATGTTTTTCTATTTCTTTTTTATCGATACAAACGCCGATATCCGTTTTATTTATAACGGCGACGGCGCGTTTTTCACGGCATTTTTTTAATAAATCAATGTCCTCATCCGACAGCGGAATACTCGCGTCAAATACGGCTATTATAAGCCCGGCGCGGTCTATTCTCTGTCTTGCAATCGACACACCGATATTCTCTATCTCGTCGGAGCTGACTCTTAATCCCGCGGTATCCTGAAGCCGTAAAACCGCACTTCCGAGTCTGACCGTCTCCTCGATAACGTCGCGCGTAGTACCTGCAATATCTGTAACAATCGAACGGTCATAGCCCGTGAGCAGATTCATAAGCGTTGACTTTCCGACGTTCGGATGACCGCATATAACCGTGCTTATACCCTCGGTTATCGCATGCCCTGCCTCAAACGAAGAAATAAGCGAGTCAAGCTCCTTCGATATATTTTCAAGCGATTTTAAAAGCGAATCGGTACGAACCTCGGGGATATCCTCGTCGGGATAATCCGTCCACACAGCCATTCCGGCGCCGAGATGCGTAAGAGCTTTGCATACGGAATCTATACGCCTGCTCAACGCTCCGTCAAGAGTCGTAACGGCGGCATTTAATGCATCCCTGCCCTTTGCGGATATAATATTCATAACGCCCTCTGCCTCGGTAAGGTCGATTCTGCCGTTTAGAAACGCTCGTTTCGTAAATTCGCCCGCCTCCGCGGGGAGTGCGCCCGCAGATAAAACGGCTCTTAGAACGCTGTTGGTTACATACAGTCCGCCGTGGCACGAAAGCTCGACGACGTCCTCGCCCGTATAGCTTTTAGGCTCCCTGAAAACCGTGGCGATACATTCGTCAATAAGATTTTCGCCGTCATATACGTGACCGAAGGCGGCCGTATATCCTTTTAATTCGGATAGCCTTTTAGACGAAACCGATTTAAAAACACAGTCCGCGATTTTAAAAGCGTCCTCGCCCGATATTCTGATAATTCCGATACCGCCGGGCGCGTTCGGAGTTGCGATTGCGGCAACAGTAGACATTGTTTCACCGTCATTTCTTTAAATAAATAAGCAGAACGGAAATATCCGCGGGGCTAACGCCCGAAATTCTCGAAGCCTGACCGATACTGTGCGGTCTTATCTTATTAAGCTTTTCCCGTGCTTCGAGTCTTAATCCCACAACAGAATTATAATCGATATCCTCGGGTATAATTTTAACTTCGAGTCTCCTCATCTCAGCGACCTGGGCTATCTGACGTTTAATGTAGCCCGCGTATTTCAAATCTATTTCGACCTGCTCGAAAACATCGTCGGACAAATCGGGTCTGTCAATGTCGAAAGGCGTTAATATTTCATAGCTTAGCTGCGGACGTCTTATCAAGTCGGCAAGCTTTACACCCGTCGTAAGCGGGGCTGTGCCGTGTTCTGTCAAAACCGAATTTATATAATCCGACGGCGCGATAACCTTTTTCTCGACGCGTCGTTTTTCTTCGTCTATAAGCTTTAATTTTGTCTGTAATTTTTCGTACCGTTCGTCGGAAATAAGCCCTAATTCATGTCCCATGCCCGACAGTCTTATGTCTGCGTTGTCCTGTCTTAAAAGAAGCCTGTATTCAGACCTCGACGTCATCATTCTGTACGGCTCGTTACAGCCCTTTGTAACGAGGTCGTCAATAAGCGTGCCTATATACGAGCTTGCCCTGTCGAGTATAAACGGCTCCTTTCCCTGCGCTTTCAGAGCGGCGTTTACTCCCGCGACAAAGCCCTGCGCGGCGGCCTCCTCATAACCGCTCGAGCCGTTGAACTGTCCCGCGCCGTAGAGTCCGGGCAGACTTATAAATTCGAGAGTCGGTCTTAATGCGAGAGGATCTACGCAGTCATACTCGATTGCATATGCGTTTCTCATAACCTCGACATGCTCGAGTCCTTTTATCGTTCTCAAAAACGCGAGCTGAACGTCCTCGGGAAGCGATGAGGACATACCCTGCAAATACATCTCCTCTGTATCGAGTCCGCACGGCTCGACAAAAAGCTGATGACGCTGTTTTCCCGAAAATCTGACTATTTTATCCTCAATACTCGGGCAGTAGCGCGGGCCTACGCCCTCTATCATACCGGAATAAAGAGGCGAACGCGATATATTGTCAAGGATTATTTTCTTCGTATCCTCATTCGTATACGTCATATAGCATACTGCTTTGTTTTCGGGCGGAATACGGGTCGAAAACGAGAACGGAGTAACCTTTTCGTCGCCGTTTTGAATTTCCATTTTATCAATATCAACGCTTCGCCTGTTGACTCTCGACGGCGTACCTGTCTTAAAACGTCTTAAAGGAATATTCAGCTTTAAAAGAGCGTCGGAGAGTCCTATCGCAGGAAAAACTCCGTCGGGACCCGACGAATAGCACTTGTCCCCTACATAAATTTTTCCGTTTAAGAATGTTCCCGTGGCGAGAACGACGCATTTCGCCCTATAAACCGCGTCAAGCTTTGTTTTCAAAACCCACTCGTCTCCGTCTTTATACAAGTCGACGATTTCACTCTGCTTCAACTGCAAGCCGTCTGTTTTTTCGAGCGTGTGCTTCATATATTTTCCGTATTCGCGTCTGTCTATCTGCGCTCTTAAAGAATAAACGGCGGGACCCTTTCCGCGGTTGAGAATTCTCGACTGGATTGACGTATGATCCGCGGCAATACCCATCTCTCCGCCGAGTGCGTCAAGCTCACGTACAAGATGCCCCTTGGACGTGCCTCCTATCGACGGGTTGCACGGCATGTTGCCCACAGAGTCCATATTTATCGTAAAAATAACGGTTTTGCATCCGAGTCTCGCGCTCGCGAGAGCCGCCTCGATTCCGGCATGCCCCGCGCCTATAACCGCTGTGTCAAAGCTGTCAGCATAGAATTCCATTTATATCACCGATTATAATAAATATCAATATATAATACCACTTATTAAAAATAAAAGCAACAATTTACGAGGTAAATTATTTCACGGCAAAAAAATCGGAACCGCCCGAATTTAGCGAATTCCGATTTTTACACATATTTTTATCTTCCCTGTCCGATTTTTCCGTCGGGAGGCTGCATTCCGCCCATATTTCCCGGCTGTACGCCGTTCATATTTCCTCCCGGCTGACCTCTCATACCTCCGGGCTGACCGGACATACTCACATTTCCGTATGCCGTCAGCGTATCGCTTAATGTTATTTCGCATACCTGACTGCCGTCGAGAGAAACGGTATAGGTTTCGCCCTGTTCAAGCTCGTCAGACGAGAAAACGAAGTTTGACGCGTCGCATGTAAGCGTATAGGTAAACGTCTTTGAGTTACACGAAATCGTTACCGTTGAGCCCTTTTCGGCATTTGCGCCCAAAGAAACAAACATTGTCATCTGTTCACAATCGCTCGGGGTCTGTGACATAACGCCTCCCCTGCTCTCTGCAAACAGCGTACCGCCCGTAAGAGTACACGCTCCGTCGTAATCGAGCGCGCCGTTATCCTCGGTCGAACTGCTTACCGCTATTGTTCCTCCCGAAATTTCCATTGCTCCGTTTGAATCAAGACCGTCACCGCCTGCCGTGATGTTGAGAGTACCGCCCGAAATCTTTATGGAGTGCGCTCCCGTCGACTGCCACGGATCGCCGTTTCCGAATCCGCTTTCATCATTACCGCCCGCGGAATTCAGACCGTCGTCGGACGAAACTATGTTAATTTCTCCTCCCGATACGTCAACATTCGATCCCTCAATCCCCTCGTAACAAGACTCAATATTGATTTTACCGCCCGAAACTTTAAGCGCAGAATCTGCATGAAACGCGTCGTCGCCGGTATTTATATTGAATTCTCCTCCCGATACGGTTACATTGCCGTTTGAATGAACCGCGTCGTCCGCGCAGTCGAGAGTAAACGTTCCGTCCGAAATCGTAATTTCACCGCCCGCTTTTACGCCTTTTGTGCTCGCATCCTCGCCGAGCTCTGCGGAATGTCCGCCTCCCGAGGTTATATTATACGTTCCGCCGTTTATATTAAGCGACGTTTCCGCCTGAATGCCGTCCTCGCCGGAAACAAGAGCAAGAGCACAGTTATTAAGATTTATATATCCTTTTTCGGTATCGGTATCGTTCGTCGACCGCAGAGCGTCCGCGCCCGAGGTTACGCTAAGCGAAGCGTTATTGACGACAAGCGAATCCTTGCCGTTGATTCCATTGTTCGAGGCGGTCACGGTTATATTTGAATTTTCAATTTCGAGATTGTCCTTAGATGTAATGCCGTTGTTGAATTCGGCATTGACCTCAAGCGAACCCTCACCGTATATCAGCATATCCGATTTTGAATAAACGCACGCGTTGGGTTCCTCATCTGTCTGCGACGAAAATTCGGAAGCATACGAATATTCGCCCGAATCGCTTAATTTATTAACGCTGTCCGAATCAAGATAAACGTACGTCTTTTTTGATTTATAAACATAAAGCGGACTCGAATCCTTACACGTTATATCCGCATTTTTCAAAACGAGCCAAACCTCGCTGTCGGGTGCGTTGACCGTAACCGAGCCGTCGAACGACGAGCCAGTTATCACGTAAACTCCGCCTCCTGTTATCACCGCGTCCGACTCCGAACACGTAACAGCTGAACCCGAAGATTTAACACCCAAATCCGAAAACTCGACGCTCACCGCGTTAGTCATATCCGGCGCGGACGTACCGGAATATAAAACGGGAACAGTGTTTGCGTCACCCGTCGTTTGCTCTTCGCTTTTATCTGAAGAACACGAAACAAATATAAATACTACGCTCATTAAAACCGAAATCAAAGCCGTAATTTTTTTATTCATAAATTTTCACGCCTTTCACAAAGCTTCTTTTGAAATCTCTCTCGAACACGAGATATTGAGGTTGCCGTTCCTGCACCTTACCGCGTCGATAAAATCTTTCGGAGCCTCGCTTTTATTAAACGTGACCGAATATTTAAGCTCGTAAAGAGTACCCATATTCGTAGTTTTAACGCTGTCAAGAGAGTGAGATTTTGTATATTTTTCGAATAGATCGTCGAAAAGTCCGTCGTAGTCGAGATCCTCGGGTATTGTAATTTTTAAAATGCGTTCGCCGGGCTTCGGCGACGAAAAACCGAAATGAACGAGCAGAAGCATTACCGAAGCGATTATTACAAAAAAAATTACCGCCAGAACGACGTAGCCCATTCCGAGAGCAAGCCCCGTCGCCATTGAGAGGAAAATAACGCCTATCTCCCTCGCGCTTCCGGGAGCCGAACGGAATCTAATAAGACTGAACGCTCCTGCGACCGCAACGCCCGCGCCCACACTTCCGTTTACGAGCATTATAACGACCTGAACGATAGCCGGCAGGACGAACAGTGCGACAGCAAAGCTCTGCGAGCTTTTTGATTTATACGTTCCGACGAACGCCGAGCACGCGCCGAGTACGAGCGACACCGCCGTGCATATTAAAAATGACTGTAAAGTAAGAGACTGACCGATTATTGAATTAAGCACCTAAAAGAACCCCTTTCGATATTACATCCGGTTTTTTGAATATTTCGGGCAGAATGTATTTTTTATAGCACTCGCCGTATTTTGAAAACGAAACGCTCCCTGCGCCGACCTGCGTAAGTGCGGAGCTTAACCACATCGGGCAAACGCCCGGCAGCTTTATTTCGGTCAAATATAAATCCGAATCGAGTATTTTTCTGCCCTTGTCTCCTTTTCGCAGGTCGAGGTCGTACGTTCTGAATCGTATATTTTTATCGAACGTAATCCGCACCGCTCCGTCGTCTCTGCCGGCGTACGCCGTTCTGTCGTATGCTATAAAAACCTTCGGCGATAAATCGTAAAATGAATTGAAATACTCTATCTCTCTTGCAATCTGTCCGCCGGGATAGGCAAGGACTCCGCCCGAGAGTATCGGCTCGACGCACGACGCCGAAGCCGTTATTCTTCTTTTGTATACGATGCCGTCAAACTTTTTCTTTATCTCGATAAAAACATTAGATTCGTCGTTCGGCACGCCGTAGCTTCTGACCCGCAATTTTTCTTTATACACAGGCTTTTCAATCGACCTTCTTATAATCGCGAAATCGTCCGTATCGTAATAAATATTGCATATCGTATATTCGCCGTATTTATCCTTTATGATTTTGTCGTTTATGATTTCAAGCAGTCTGTCGCGCTGAAACGAGGTAAGCATATACTTTTTTTCATATCTTTTAAAACTGAACTGAACGTTTGACATATCGCTCATCTCCTTAATGTAACTGCATAATAACCTGTCTAACTAAAGCGAAACTAAAGGATAGCAAAAAAAACACCGGGACTCACATTTTGTGAGTCTCGGCACATATAATATTTGATATTTATTCGTCGTCCTCGGGAGGTATTCCGCCCTGATACTGGCAGTCGTGAAGCATTGCGTAGAAGCCCTTAGCCTCCATTAACTCCTCGTGCGTGCCGGCTTCAACAACGCTTCCCCGTCTCATGACGAGAATTCTGTCCGCGTTCTTTATAGTCGAGAGCCTGTGCGCGATAACAAAGCTTGTTCTGTCCTTCATCAGATATTTCATTGCCTTCTGAATCTGAAGCTCCGTCTTTGTGTCGACCGAGCTTGTCGCCTCGTCGAGAATAAGTATCGGCGGGTCGGCAAGAACGGCTCTCGCTATTGTTATCAGCTGCTTCTGACCCTGCGAAATATTCGTTCCGTCCTCTTGAAGCTCCGTATTGTACCCGTCGGGCTGACTCATTATGAAGTCGTGAATTCTTGCAATCTTCGCGGCTCTTATTATCTCTCCGTCCGCCGCGTTTTCTTTACCGTAGGCTATATTGTCCCTTATCGTACCCTTGAATATCCACGTATCCTGTAAAACCATACCTATCTGCGAACGCAGAAGCTCCCTGGGCATATCGGCGATATTAACGCCGTCAACGTCGATTTCACCCGAACGAATATCGTAAAAACGCATAAGCAGGTTGATTATCGTCGTCTTGCCCGCACCTGTGGGGCCTACAATAGCGATAAGATCGCCCTTATTCGCCGTCATGCTGAAATCCTCGATGAGAGGCTTATCCTCGCGGTATCTGAACGATACGTTTTTAAATTCGACTCTGCCGTCCGCGTTAAGTGACGTGACCTTATCTGAGTCGGGAATTTCCTCCTCCTCGTCAAGAAGCTCGAAAACGCGTTCTGCGGATGCGAGTCCAGACTGAATCGAATTTATAAGCTTCGAAAGGCTCGTAAGCGGAGACGACAAAAGGCTGTTATACGATATAAATTTGGTAATCGAGCCGAGCGAGAATCCCGCCGCGCCGGCGACTATCATATTTCCGCTGACTATACATATTATAACGTATACGGCGTTATTGATTAAATTTATAACGGGTTCTATGGTTCCCGATATAAAATTCGCCTTTACGGTTATGTACTGAAGTCCGTCGTTTATTTCGTCGAATTCGGCTTTCGCCTTTTCCTCGTTATTAAACGTTTTGTTTATCGTATGACCCGTGAACATCTCCTCAATATGACCGTTGAGATCACCCGTCGTGTTCCAGTAACGTTTGAACCACTTGCGCGAAACTCTCGACACAAAGTATGAAAATACCGCGCCGAGTGGGGAGATTATAACCGTAATAAGGGCGAGCCTCCAGTTCTGAACGAACATTATGATTATAACTGCGACAACCTGTATAACGCTCGTTATAACGGTGAGAATACTGCTCTGGAGAATATTCGAAAGATTCGAAATATCGTTTGTAAGACGGCTCAAAAGATCGCCCTTCGTATGCGAATCATAAAAACTCAGGGGAAGTCTTGCAAGTTTAGAATTTACCTGTTCTCTCATCGAGCAGAGCATTTTCTGCGAAACTCCCGCCATTACGAACTGCTGAACGTACTGGAACAGTCCCGCCGCGACATAGAGAGCTACCGTTTTTATAAGAAGCGTCTTAACCTCGGAGAAATCAAGAGTCACTCCGTGCAGTCTGTTCTGAACCTGGGTCTGAATCGCGTCGACAACGTCGCCGAGAATTCCGGGCGCGTAAGAATTTATAACCGTGTACGCAATAGCCGCTATACATGATACGGTGAACGCGAACATAAACGGCTTTGACAAAGCCATCAGACGCTTAAGCGTTCCCTTGGAATCCGTAGGCTTGTCCTCTCCGCTTTTTTCCTTGTTTCTGTAAGCCGCGTATTTCCCGCTGCCGTTTTTTATGTAGTTAAGAGCGATCTCCTTGGCGCGCTTGTCATGCTGTGATATCTTACTCACCGTCGGATCCCTCCTCGCTGTCGATTTCCCCGCCGTTTTCGGCTTTTTCGCCGTCTTCGCCGCCGGACGCGTTTTCATCCGCCGGATTCAGAAGCTCCTCAATAAATCCGTCGTCATCGTCGTCGTTATCGCCGAGCTGTGAGTCGACTATTTCCTTGTACTGCGGACACGTTTCGATAAGCTCGCTGTGTTTTCCCATGCCGACAAGCCTGCCGTCGGACATTACGAGAATTCTGTCGGCGTTCATTATCGTTCCTATACGCTGGGCTACGATAATAATATTTTTATCCCCGAGCGTTTTATTGATACCGGCTCTCAGTCTTGCGTCCGTCGCAAGGTCGAGCGCGGAAAAGCTGTCGTCGAAAATATATATATCTGCGTCTCTTATAACGGCTCTGGCTATGGCAAGACGCTGTTTCTGTCCGCCTGAGAAGTTATTTCCGCCCTGCGAAACCATGCTTTTCATACCCTCGGGCAGAGCGAATACGAAATTCTTAGCCTGCGCGATTGACAGTGCAAGCTCCATTTCCTCTTTCGTCGCGTCGGGTTTGCCGACTCTTAAATTGTCCTCTATTGTTCCGCTGAACAAAAACGCTTTCTGCGGTACGACGGAAACGCGGGAGTGAAGCTCGGAAACGGACATATCTCTGATATCGACTCCGCCGAGAGTTACCGAACCCTCCGTTACGTCGTAAAGCCTCGGAATCAGATTGACGACGGAGCTTTTTCCGCTGCCGGTTATTCCGATAATCGCCGTGACCTCTCCCGGAGCGCACGTAAACGAAATATGTTCAAGCGACGGCTTTTCGGCTGTCGGGTAAGTAAACGATACGTCGTTGAATGAGAGAACTCCCCTGTTCTCTTCGTTCGGCTCAACGGCGGATGCGGGGTCTTTTATCGAATTCTCCATATCGAGAACCTCGTTTATACGGCGAGCCGAAATATTCGCCTTGGGAATGGAAACGAATATTGTCGCTATCGACGTAACGCCCGTTATGATGAGCATCATATACGACATAAACGCCTGCAAATTGCCGACAGTCGCGTTGATTTGGTCGTAATCGAGCGTCGGGTCGAGCGTTTCGATGACCTTACCGCCCTTCCACATAAGCATTGCGATCGCGGTGTAAAGAACCGTAACCATAAACGGCAGGAGCGAAGCCATAATTCTCGTCGCTTTTAGACTTAACGAGGTAAGATCGAAGTTCGTTTTCGAGAACTTCTCATCCTCGCTCGCCGTTTTGTTGAACGATCTTATGACTCTGATTCCGCCGATTTTCTCTCTGACGATCTGATTGAGCTTGTCCGTCAGTTTCTGAACCTTTGAGAAAATAGGCACGATAAATATAAACATTATTATAATAAATACCAATATTATAGGTATGACAACGCCGAGGAAGCCCATCAGCTTCGGGTTTAAGCTTATCGCGAGAACGAGTCCGAGAACAAGCGTAATCGGTACCGTAAGGATCGTTCTCAAAGAATTGAGTATCATATCCTGAACCTGAACGACGTCGTTCGTCGTACGCGTAATAAGCGAAGCCACGCCGATTTTGTCTATATCGGTCTGCGACAGCGACTGAACCTTATAAAACATGGTTCGTCTTAAAATATTCGCGTAGCCGGACGATACCTTCGACGAAAAATACGTATTGCCCAGCGACACGCCGATTGACAGTACGGAGAATACTATCATTACCATGCCGATAAAGCGTATTGTATCGGAGCCTACCGCAATTCCCATGTTTTCAAGGAATGAGAGCTGTTTGACATTCGGATCGGACGCACCGTTTACGCCGTATGTTACCATATAATTCGTAAGCATAGGCAGTATTATCTGAAACAGCGACTGGAAAATCATGAACGCTATCGAAATCCAAAACGGCTTTGAATACGGCTTTAAAAGCTTCAGCAGTTTAAAAAGTCCCGCGGGCTTTTTCTTCTCCGTTTCCTTTTTCTTTTTTTCTTTAACCTCCGTCGGCAACGCGCATCACTCCGTAACATTAAGTAAATTACAAGTTAAATAATATAATAACATGAGTTCGTAAACTTTGCAATGAAATAATTATAAATATACTTCTTTATACAAACTGTATATTATCCATTCGAATTTTACGTTTAAAATTACAAAAAAACCGTTCTTTTTTTGTTCACATATAGGTATTGACAAGCTACGGGATATTAATTATAATATAATTACTTAAAGTGGATAAAAATCTGAACAGGAGGCACACTTTTATGAAGAAAACCATATCAGTTGTTTTGGCTGTCATCATGATGCTTGCGGTTTGTCCCGTTGTTTCGTTCGCCGCATCCACATGGGCTACCGGCAGCACTATCGGCACCGGCGAATATACTGAGGCTGTTAACACCACCGGCACCGGCACCGTTACTATCGGCGGCACCGTAACCATGAGAAACTCTCTCACCGTCACAGAGGGTGTAACTCTCAGAATAGCTACCGGCGCAACTCTCGTTATGTCGGGAGCAAATGCAAAGCTTATCATTTCAAAGAACGCTACCGTTCTTCTTGAGAGCAGCGGTACCGTATTGATGCAGAGCGCATCCATGTTTGAGAATAACGGAACCATTGAGCTTAAATCCGGATCCAATTTCAACATTAACGACGGCGCAAGAGGCAACAACAACAGTGTTATAGAGAACATTTCGAGAATCAACGTAAGCGAAAACGGTTATCTCTATCACAAGGTTTCCATTCCCAACAGCTTTTCAACTTCTTATAAAGCAAGCGAAACATGGAACAGAAAGGCTATGACCATTCAGTTCTCTCCCTCATACTTCCTTGATGCCGGCGCACAGACCGATACCGAGTATCTTACCGCTAAGTACACTCCCGTACAGACCGTAACGGGCGGTTATACCGACGTTTACGTTGAGCATAACACCAAGATTTACGTCAAGATCACCGTACCCGACGGAGACGGCGACTTCATCGATGTAGGCAGAATGCTGCTCACAGCCGGCGGACAGACCGTCACCTGCGACAGAGGCGTATTCATGATCACTCCCATGAACGCCATGACACTTAACGTAGTTTCGACAAAATATGCGGATGTCGTTAAGCTCTTCAAAATTGAGCTTCCCAAGACTGACGGTTATTATGTTGCTCTTATGGACGGCACTGTAGGCGAGACTATCGTAGAGTTCGGAAAAACGCTTCAGTTCCACGTAGTTGTAGGCCCCGATTATGATAAGTCTACTTACTCCGTATATGTTAACACGGCAGAGCTTCAGCCCGACGAGTACGGTTACTACGACGTTACCGGACCTATCGACAACGACGGCAATATGGCTACCGCAGGCGGAGTTCAGCAGGCTCTCACCATCAAGGTTATGGGAGTAACCTCCAACAAGCTTATCGGCACCATGACCGACGTAGTCGGATTCATTCAGCAGATTTTCTCGGTTATCAAGTCAATCATCGCGTTCTTCGCAGACCTCTTTAAGGGCGGTACAGGAGATTTCGATAAAATCTTCGGAACTTGATTAAGATTTAATATCAGCATAGAGAAAGGCAGTCCCTCGGGACTGCCTTTTGCTTTATTATCTAACATATTTATTATTCGAGAACACAGACAATATCTTGTAGGGGAAAATATCATCTTCCCGCATGAGACTTACGGAAATATGAATGATAACAATGCGTCGGCAATATGAAAATCAGCGGTTTTCCGTCGGTAAAATCACATTTAAGAATTCCTGCCTTTACCACGGGAAGACAATGAATTCCCCTACGTCTCAATCTAAATTTTTTAAATCAACTCAAATTCGGTTATCATCGAAATTCGGACATATTTTCTAACCGCCGACTGCTGTCTGCTGTTCACTGTAAACAACGATTTACATCTGTAAATTACTGTTTATCGCCTCTTTAAGCCGGTCAACTCCCTCGCCCGTCTGCGCCGAGAATTCTATAATGTCCGCCGGTGAAAAACCGCCGAGCTCTTGTTTAACGCTCTCGCGTCTTTCAAGTCTCTGCGTTTTGTTAAGCTTATCGCACTTTGTAAGAATTATGATATACTTATATCCTGTGTTCTCCAAAAACGCGAGCATATCCCTGTCGTCGGCCGTCGCAGGATGTCTCATATCGACAAGCTGAACTACAAGCGATATCGGTCTCGACGTATTAAAATAACCCTCCATCAGATCAGCCCAGCGGATTCTCTCGGATTCGGAACGCTTTGCGAATCCGTACCCCGGCAGATCGACAAAACGCACGTCGTCCGACTTAAAGAAATTAACCGTGGTCGTTTTACCCGGAACGGAGCTTACTCTCGCGAGATTTTTTCTGTTAAAAAGCTTATTTATAAGCGACGATTTGCCGACGTTCGAACGTCCGGAAAAGGCTATTTCGGGTATGTCCGACGCGGGAAGCTGTGCGGATGTCCCGAATGATTTTTCGTACTCGATTTTATTGTAATTCATATATTCCTCCTGTTTTATTTATACAACATATAAAAACACATAAGCCGTGGGTAAAAATCCGCGGCTTATTTTTAAATTTTATCAATTACGTATACGCGTTAGGTCTGCCGGAATTCTCATTCTTTATAACGGCAGGCACGGACGAACCTTTTTTCTGCTTCTTTTGTTCCTTTTTCAGCGCGACGTCAAACACTTCGTCTATCGTCTTAACGGGAACGAATTTAACCTTTTTCTTAACTTCCTCGTCAATTTCGGAGATATCGGAAGCATTGCCGTACGGGATTACGACCGTAGTCATTCCGTGACGGTATGCCGCCATGCTCTTTTCTTTAAGACCGCCAATGGGCAGAACTCTGCCTCTTAACGTAATCTCGCCCGTCATTGCAACGTTTCCGCGAACCGGTATATCCGACAGCGCAGACAGAACGGCGGTAGTCATCGTAACGCCCGCAGACGGACCGTCCTTCGGAACAGCTCCCTCGGGACAATGAATATGTATATCCTTATTCTTATAAAAAGACGAATCAATGCCGTAACGCTCGCATCTGCTTCTTATAAGACTTATCGCAGTCATCGCGGATTCCTTCATAACGTCGCCGAGCGAACCGGTAAGCTCCGTCTTGCCCGTTCCGTCGAGAACCGCAACTTCGATAGGCAGAGTCTCTCCGCCTACGCTCGTCCACGCAAGACCGTTTACGATTCCGACCTCGTCTTTAAGCTCCTCTTTTTCCTCGCGGAATTTTACGGAGCCTAAGTATTCCTCGATATTCTTTTCGGTAACGGTAATAAGCTCGTCCTTACCGTCGGCTATCGCGAGATCCGACTTTCTGCACAGCTTTGCTATCTGTCTTTCAAGATTTCTGACTCCCGCCTCTTTCGTATATCCGTCGATAATAAATCTCAACGCCTTATCGGTGATTTTAAGATTGGATTTATCAACGTTATGCTCTTTCATCTGCTTAGGAATCAGATGTTTTTTAGCGATATTGAATTTTTCCTCGTGCGTGTAGCTTGTCAGATCGATAATCTCCATTCTGTCAAGCAGGGGCGCAGGTATAGAATATTTATCGTTAGCCGTCGTGATGAAAAGAACCTTGCTCAAATCAAACGGCAGGTCGATATAGTGATCGACATAAGTGTTGTTCTGCTCCGCGTCGAGAACTTCAAGCAGAGCGGAAGCGGGATCGCCTCTGAAATCACCGCTTAGCTTGTCGATCTCGTCGAGAAGCATAACGGGATTCGCACTGCCCGCATCGATAAGCGAATTTGCAATTCTGCCGGGAATCGCGCCTATATACGTTCTGCGGTGACCTCTGATTTCAGCCTCGTCATGAACTCCGCCGAGCGCGACTCTGACGTATTTTCTGCCCATTGCTTTCGCAATTGATTTTGCGACGGATGTTTTTCCGACTCCGGGAGGGCCTGCAAGACAAATGATCTGCCCCTTAATGTCGGGAGCTACCGCTCTTACGGCAAGCATTTCGACAATACGTTCCTTAACGTCTTTAAGTCCGTAGTGATCGCGGTCGAGTGTACGTCTTACACGGCTTAATTTTAAATTATCCTTCGTATAAATGCCCCACGGAAGCGCAAGACACTTATCAAGATACGTTCTGATAACGTTCGCGTCGGGCGACGACGGCGACATCTTCGCAAGTCTGTCAGCTTCGACGAGCATTTTTTCCTTGCTGTCGTCGGGCATCTTTGATTCAAGTATCATCTTCGTATACTTTTCTTTTTCCTCGTCGGGATTTTCACCCTCGCCGAGTTCCTCGTAAATCGCCTTGACCTGTTCACGCAGATAGTATTCGTTCTGATTCTTGTCCATTCTGTCCTGGACATTACGCTGAATCTTGTCCTCAAGAGAAATTATTTCTATTTCTTCCTGCAAAACAACGACAAGATATTCGAGTCTCCTTATAGGGTTTAATTCGGAGAGAATATGCTGTTTTTCCTCAAGCGGGAAGTAAATATTGCCCGCAATAAGGTCGGCGCACTCACCTGCCGAATCACTTTCAAGTATTTTAATGCAGATATCGGGCGCGATCTTACCCGAAATATCGCTGTATTCGGTAAATCTTTGCTTTGCGCTTCTGATTAAAGCCTCTTCGTACTGCTCGTCCGACGTGCGGACAAGAGTATCGCGTCTCGGCTTAACAACTCCGCAGTAATACGGCGCATAATCCGTAATTTCCGAAAGCGAAGCTCTGTACAGTCCCTCAACAACAACTCTTAATGTATTTGACGGCGAAGAAACACGCACAGCCTGTTTTACAGTCGCAACGGTTCCGACGGAATAAAGCCCCGTCTGGGTCGGTCTCTCATCGTCGACATTACGCTGACTTACGAGAAAAATCTCACTGTTTTTTTCGAGCGCGTATTTTACAGCGTTAATCGACGCCTTTCTGCCGACGTCAAAATGCAGGGTCATGCCGGGAAAAAGGACGAGACCTCTTAACGCGAGAATCGGCATGCGTACGCCGGAATTCTGATTTTCCATATATATCAACTCCGATTAATTTCAAATTAGTGCTCTGTAACACTTAAAATTTTATATCTGATTGCAAGAAGTATGGCTGTGTTTAATAAGGAGCGGGAACTCAGGCAGTCTGTCACCTGTCAGGTTTGAGGACGCAGTTAAACACTGTCATACGAAGCAATGCTTGTAAAGCTTTAGGCGGTACAGAGTAGTAGGATGCATTGCAATAATTATATATTATTTCGACAAAAGTTTCAACAGCAATATTTACAAACACGATTTAATCTCTTAGACCGGCAATGTAAGATACGACAAAAGACCCGGTCGGTAAACCGGGTCAATATATGCCGATTATTAACAGAAAATTAAGCTTCCTTTTTCTTGCTTACTACAAGGAATGCAGCCGCAGCCATACCGCAAACGCTGAGAGCAACAACTATGCCCTTATCGCCGGTCTTGGGAATGCTGTTATTATTGCTGTTATTGCCGGGTGCCTTAGTCGTGTTATTGGTATCGGGTGCCTTGGTAGTATCGGTAGCCTTGGTGGTGTTGTCGGTGTCGCCCGAAGCATTTTCCTTAGTAGTGGAAGGCTTAGTGGGCTTGAGACCGCCTATAAGACCGCCGATATCTATACCGCCGAGAATATCGGAAATCTTGCCGAGGTCAAGACCGTCGAACAGATTCTTAATGGTATCAAGATCCATACCCTTGAACAGGTTGGTAATTGCACTGATATCCATTTTGCCGAGAGAGTCGGTAAGTCCGCCGAGGTCTACGCCTGCAAACATATCCATAATGCTCTGGGGATCAAAGTCAGCAAATGCCTGAGTAATCTCACCTGAAGCCGAAGCCGTAAGACCTAAGGAGCAAACGATAAGAGCGCATGCTATCAATACGGATAAAACTTTTTTCATGATTAACAATCCTTTCGTATTCATAAATACTATACATATCCCTATGTTGATAATCTAATAATACTCTCAAAATCCGTTTTTGTCAATCGTTAATATTCGGTTAATTATTTTTCGGCACATTGCACAATCAGAGGCTGTATTTTTTTGTCGTCAATATATACAATATCCGATATATATGGAATAAAAAACGGCTTCGGACAAATAATACGGAAAAAGGAGAGGATCTCTACGGATAAAAATATTAATAAAAGAATAAAGAGAAAAATGCACTTTCCTCCGCGCGCCGAGCGACTGACGGATTTTGAAACAAGCGAGGAAATCCCGAACGATGTTCTCGGCAGTTATACGGGTTCGCCCGAGGACGGCGAAAAGCCCGTTCAGGACGCGGACGACCTTTGACTTGAATTTCCCTTTTCATTATACTATAATATCGGTGAAAAAACAATAGCAAAACGAAAAGGAGATCTGAGTTTTGAACACGATCGACATATTGAAAATTCTTACGTCATCCACGGGCGTTACGGGCGATGAATATAACGACGCGGGACTCAACGCCGAAAAAATACTCTCCCGGTACGGCAGGGTAAAGCGTACAAAAAGCGGAAGTCTGTCGCTTAACATACCCGGATCGGGCAAAAAAATTCTGCTCGACGCACATCTTGACAGAATCGGACTCATAGTAACCGGAATCGACAAAACGGGATTTTTGAGAGTCGACAAATGCGGAGGAATCGACCGCAGAGTCATGGCGGCGGCGCGCGTGACCGTCCTCGGAAAAGAAAAATTAAAGGGCGTTATAATAAGCACTCCGCCCCACCTTGCAAAAAGCGAGGACGCGGACAAGGCTCTGACTTTCGAATCGGCGGCGGTTGACGCGGGACTTTCCTGTGACGAAATTTCAAAAATCGTTAAAGCCGGCGACAGAATCGTTTTTGACTCGGATTTTACGCTGCTTTCAAGCGGTCTGGTAACCGCCCCCGCCCTCGACGACAGGGCAGGAATGACCGCGCTTATAAAAGCTGTTGATATCATTAAGGATAACGGAGGAACGAACGCCGACATAACCGTTCTGTTTTCCTCTCAGGAGGAGATCACGGGCGCGGGAGCAAAAACGGGCGCGTACGAATTCACACCGGACGAGGCAATCGCCGTCGACGTAAGCTTCGCCAAAGCCCCGGGAGTAAAAGATACAGAATCCGGCGAACTCAAAAAGGGCGCGATGATATGTATATCCCCGTCGCTCGACAACGATTTTTCAAATTCATTAATCGAAACGGCTCAAAAAAATTCAATTAAATATCAGATTGAGGTCTGCCCGTCCTCTACGGGAACGAATGCGGACGACATCACGTTAAGCCGTTCCGGCGTAAAAACAGCCGTTGTTTCCATCCCCCAGCGCAACATGCACACGCAGGCGGAAATCGTCGCCGTTGAAGATATAGATTCCTGTGCCGAGCTTATCGCGAAATATATTATCGAAAACGGAGGTAAAAAATAATGGATTCGTTATTAAAAGAGCTTTGCCTTACGGATTCGACATCTGGGCATGAAAAAAACGTAAGAGATTTAATAATTTCAAAAATCGAGGGTCACTGCGAATACAAAGTCGATGCGCTCGGAAATATTATTGCGTTCAAAAAGGGCAGAAAAACGCCCAAAAATAAAATAATGTTCGACGCGCACACGGACGAGGTCGGCGTTATCGTCACCGGCGCGGATTCGGACGGTTTTCTTAAATTTTCAAACGTCGGAGGAATCGATACAAAGGTTCTGCTCGCACGAACCATATGCTTCGAAAACGGAGTAAAGGGCGTTGTAGGTATCAAGCCGATTCACTTGTCAGATAAAGACGAGGCAGGCAAAATTCCGTCTAAGGACGAGCTTTATATCGACATAGGAGCATCCTCAAAGGAAGAGGCTCTCTCCCTTGTAAGACCCGGCACTACGGGCGTTTTCTCGGTCGAATACGCAGAATTCGGCGAACATAAAATCATGTCAAAAGCCCTCGACGACAGGGCGGGATGCTATGTTCTTATTGACATAATCCGCTCCGAAACAGAATACGACGCGTGGTTCTCGTTCTCCGTTCAGGAGGAGATCGGGGCTCGCGGCGCGGGCGTCAGCGCGTACACGATAAATCCCGACTATGCTGTTGTAATCGAGACTACGACCGCCGCCGACATAATCGACGTTCCCGAACACCGCAAAGTATGCGAACTCGGCAAAGGCGCGGCAATTTCGTTCATGGACAGAAGCACCGTTTATCTGCCCGAGGTTTATTCGAGAGCGGTCGAATGCGCTGAAAAAAATTCAATCCCGTATCAGATGAAATCGCTCGTCGCCGGCGGAAACAATGCCGGAAGCGTACACAAAACCCGCGCGGGTGTGAAAACCGTTACGGTAAACATACCGTGCCGTTATCTGCACTCCCCGTCGTGTGTTTGCGACGAAAGAGATATAGAATCCGTACGCAATCTCGCGGCGGCTCTCATATCGGAATTTGCGGATGATTAAACTGCTCACGCCCGACAGGACGAACGAATTTATATCATTCTGCAAATCGACGGTTTTAGGCTCCGTCATACTGACAAAGCTTCTCGCATACGGATTGGATACGCCGATTCAGTATTTCTGGTACGGCGAATCCGACGGAAAAATAACCTCTGTTTTAAACATGGACGGAAGTCTTTTGACAGTTTCAGGTAAAACTGATTCCGATGAATTATTTGAATTTATAAGAATAATCGGTGCAAATTCGGTTTATTCGGACGTTTCTCCCGAATTTAAAATAAAAAGCTCAAAACGCGACGACATTCTGATTTTCAAAAGAAATACGGAGCGTGCCGAGGCGGAGAATATTGATTCGGAGTCAATAAAAAATATTTTTCCCGTAATTTACGAAGAATGTCCGACCGACGGGCAAAAAATTATTTTCGGTTCATGGTACCCGGACATTTCACTGAAAATTCGGCGCGGACTGATACGTTCAAATGGAATAATGCGCGATGATAAGCTTGTCTCATGCGCCGTAACATGTGCCGAAAACGAAACGACGGCTGTAATAACCGGAGTGGCAACGCTGAAAAAATACCGCCGAAACGGCTTTGCAAAAAAATGCGTTATCGCCCTTGCAAATGAGCTGAAAAGCGAAAACAAACGCGTTTATCTTATAACGGATAACGAAAAAACAAAAAAATGGTACGAGAAAATGGGTTTTGAACATTTCTCATACCGATACTCTTACGAATTATAAATCAAATACGGGACTGCCGAATTTTCGACAGTCCCTGTTTTTATCCCGCTTCGCCGACATAGATTGAATAAATAATCTTATCGCCGTTGTTCCACGACGCGGTTATCTCAAAAACGACCTCGTCGCCGTCAAGCTTTATAATGTTGTTCTCGCTGTCAACATTTACAGCCTTCAGCGCGTCGGACGCATTGCCGATGCTCTCCTCTTTCCAGCCCCTTACGGTGTAGGAATCGGGCTGTTTTTCGAATTTGAGCGTTACGAATTTAAAATCGTCCGTCTTTTTAGCGTAGCCGTAGCCCGTCGTCATCAGCGGACTCTCGCCGTAGATGCTTTCGCCGTTATACTGAACCGAATTTTCACACGCGGTAAACACTGTTTTTTCATCGTCGTTTTTCAGAAACGTGAGCTTCGGTGTGTTTTCCGACAGAATCGGGGAGGTCTGCACAAGATTCTCGCCGTCAAATACGCTCGGTTTTTCGAATGCGTCCGAATCAAGGAGCTTCACTATGCTCGTCGCGGTAATTTTGGGCGGATAGGTTTCAAGAACTGTCCCGTCAAACGTCACGGAAACTACGTTACCGGCCTTAAATTTGGAAGCATCGGAATATTTAACTGTAATTTCGTCGTCCTCGGAAAAATATTTTACGCCGTCGGTCACAACGTCCGTATTCGCCGTCACGCCCAAAAAGCTCTCTCCGACCTCTTTTACCGTCGCGCTGAAGCAAACGATCGTCCTAAAAGAAATATCGTCGTCCGAACTCGTTTTATTACACGAGGCAAATATACATACGGCGGTCAGCAGAGCCGTCAGAACGCATGCGATTCTTTTTATTTTCATATAAAAACCTCCGTCGGGTTATTTTTTGTAATTGACCGCAAGACCTCCGTCGGAAGTCTCCTTATATCTTCTCGACATGTCAAGTCCCGTTTCGTACATCGTTTTTACAACGGTATCGAATGATATTTTTCTCGTTGTGGTAAGGAAATTCGAAAGGCTCAGCGCGTTTATCGCTCTCATGGCGGCGACCGCATTTCTCTCAATGCACGGGATCTGAACAAGCCCTCCGATAGGGTCGCACGTAAGCCCGAGATGATGTTCCATAGCGACCTCCGCTGCGTACTCTATCTGATCTATACCCATTTCGAAAAGCTCCGCAAGCGCGGCAGAAGCCATGGAGCATGCGGCACCGACCTCCGCCTGGCATCCGCACTCGGCTCCGCTTATGGAAGCGTTTGTCTTTATAAGATTGCCGATAATTCCGCCCGCCGCGAGAGCGTGAGCGATTTGTATATCGTCAAATCCTTTCTGCTCCTGCATATAGCGCAGAACCGACGGAACGACTCCGCACGAACCGCATGTAGGCGCGGTAACTATGATTCCGCCGCCCGCGTTCTGCTCGCTTACCGCAAACGCGTACGCGCATACGACCCTGTTTTCCTTTGTCTGTGCGGATTCGTCGATATGTCTTTGATTAAAAAGATAGCGCGCTTTTCTCTGCGTACCGAGTCCTCCGGGAAGCTCGCCGGATTTTACAAGTCCCTCGTTTATCGAATTCTTCATCTGCTCCCATATATTGAGCAAATACTCCGTAATGCCCGCGCCGTCAAATTTCTCGGCGTACTGCCACAGACGGATTCTGTTTTTTAAACAGTACTCACTGATTTCCGCAAATGAATTGTGGGGATATATCTCGGGCGGATCCTCGCTCGGAAGCCCCTCGTATTCGACGGCTCCCCCGCCGACGCTCGACGCTCTCTGTTTGCCTGTAAGCTCTCCGTTTTTATATGCGAAAAAGTCAAGCGTATTAGGGTGCGGAAGAGTTGAAATGTCCGTATCCTTATCAAAAATGATCTGCGTACGGTCTTCGCCCAGAACTTCCAGCAGAGCCTCGTCGGTCATGTGTCCTTTGCCCGTCATTGCAAGCGAGCCGTAAAGAATGACCCTGAACGAGTCCGCATCGGGGAACATTTCAAGAATTTTTTTTGCCGCGTCGTTAGGTCCCATGGTGTGCGAACTCGACGGCCCCTTTCCGGCTTTATACAATTGAGTTAATGATTTCATCCTGTACCTCATTTAATTAATATACATAATTATTATATATTTTTATTTTGACAATATCAAGGATAAAATACAATATTGTTGACTCTGTATACACGTTCGTTTACTTTTTATGGCATATATCCAAATAAAAGTAACGTTTAATAGTAAAAATAAATAAATTTTTTGGCATAATATTTCCTATTAAAGAAAGTTCATTTCCTTAATTTGTCCATTAATAAACTATTCAAAAATAATTATTTTTGTTGCATTTTTTTTATATATATGATACAATTAGTTTTGTTAAATTATAAAAGAAAAAGAAAGGGAGATGTTATAGTGTCGGACGAAAACAAAAATAACGCCGAGTCCTCGAATCCGGGCGAAGTGAATTACGTCTATCAAAACAGACGTTACGTCGGTAGAAAAGAAACCGTCGGATTCGTTCTCTGGGACGCGGCGCAAAGTTTTAACATCAACACTTATTCCGGCAGATTTGTAACGAACGTTTTACAGATCGATCTCGGACTCCAGGCAATCGAACAGACTATCAACGGAATATGGGACGTCGTCAATGATATTTTCATGGGAGCGATCATAGATAAAACCCGTACCCGCTGGGGTAAGTTCAGACCGTATCTGCTTTTACTTGCGGTTCCCGGTCTCATCCTCACCGCTCTCTACTGGCTGCTGCCGATTCTTTTTGCGGGCAGAACGAGCATGGACATCACAAAGTTCGTATTCTACTTTGTCCTCGCATTCATCAGAGAGGGTATCGGCACGTTCCAGAGCATTGCAAGAACAGGTCTGCTGTCAACGATAACGCCTCACCCCGTCGACCGAACAAGGCTTATAACGCTTGCTAACTTCGCTTCGGGTACATTCGGCGAAAAACTTCCCGAACAGATTACGACGGTCATTCTCGACCTTATCGATAACAAGGTTCTTACAAAAACCTTCAATGCCACACAAAAACAGTTATATCTCGTAACGTTCGTCGGCATGGGTCTTTTCACAACCATCGTTTCCAGCGGTATGTCAATGTGGTTCTTTATGAATTCAAGAGAGAGAATCATGCAGTCTGTTGAATCACCGAGCCTGAAGCAAAGCTTTAAATCGATTCTGAACAACAAGCCCGTACTGCTGCTCACGCTTTCCGACTTTCTAAGCAGCTTCGGACTGAGCGGAAGCAAGCAGGACTACTACGTTGACGTTCTGCACTTTGCTTCGATGACGCTTATCGCAGGTATTCCCGCGGCTCCCCTGTCGCCTGTCAGCTACTCATACGTTCCGTGGCTGAGAAGAAAATTCTCATCAAAGGTTCTGTACATATTCAGCCGTTATATAGACAACATCCTCAAAGTACCTATTTTCCTTATCGGATGTATCGGAATGAAGAAGGACTTCTCGGGCGGTATATATCAGAACAAATGGGCAATGTGCGTAGTCATGATGGTTTGGGAAGTCATTTGGACGCTGTTCTACGGTTTGAAATCGGTTATCGGTACGGAAATGTATAACGAATCCATGGACTACTGCGAATGGAAAAACGGCTACCGAACGGAGGCTATGACGTCGGTTGCAAAAGGTCTTGCGGCTAAGGTTGCAAATAAGGTCAGCTCCGTTATCACTACTATTCTTAAAAAAGCGGTTAATTATAATACGTCGGCTTACATTGAGGGACGCGAACAGCCGAACTCGGTTAAATTCTATCTTTTCGCAATGTTTACCGTCGTTCCTGCTCTAACCAGTTCGCTCGGAATAATTCCGATGCTCTTCTACGATCTTGACGGTAAGAAGAAAGAGCAGATGTACAACGAGCTTCTCGAGCACCGTGCGGCAATGCAGCAGAAAGTTAACGCCGACGCAAAACACGTTACCTCGGCTTCCGCTTCCGAATCCGCAGGCGAATAATAAAACAAATTCAATAATTACGATAAAAGGCGTGACCGAAAAGTCACGTCTTTTTTTTGTCTTCATATAATTAAAAGTATGCAGGAATTCAAACTGTTATTTAAATAAGTCGCTGCGGGTTCCTGTTCGTGATAAAGTTAAAACCAAAACATCATTATCAATACGATAAATCAACAGCCGATAGGGAGATATATGACGCTCTCTAAATTCGTCTCAATTACCTGTCAGAAAGTGATATCCGTTTTTATCGTGTAAAATATCACCGCACGATAAAACCCTGATAACATCGGCAAGGAAATATTCATACCTCGTTTTCATTAAAAGCTTATAATCCTTTTTAAACTGTGACGTCCTGATAACATCAAAGATCATTATTTTAACTCCATAGAGGCTGTTCCTCATCGAAATAACGTTTTACAGACGGAGCATGAGCGATTCTTTCAGCTTCACGCATTGCATATATCGTTTCATTATTCGGCTGCTCCAATCTTACATCAAAAGTGAAACCTCCGGTGCGAAGCGACTGACGCAAAAAAAGACATTAACGGCAGTGGTCAGATTCATACACCTTCTCCGTAAAGAGTTTCACATTTTGTTTTATATCACCGGACAAAAAAGAGTACCGCCGCATCTGAAACAATTCGAAAAGTGTTAAACTGTTTAAACACAAAAAAGCTTTAAATGCTCTGAACTGTTTAAGCACAAAAAGGCTATAAATGCTCTGAACTGTTTAAGCACAAAAAAAAGAGCCGTCCTTTCAGACAGCTCGATTTTTTGATTCGATAATTAAACCTTAATCAGTTTAAATTATTTCTTCTTGGTTACTACGAAAGCAACAGCAGCAAGAGCAGAAACGCCTGCGATTACAGCGATACCAGCGTCACCGGTCTTCTTGATGTTCTTGGGCTTCTTAGTGGTGGTCTCGGGAGCCTTAGTGGTGCCAGGAGTTACGGTAGTAGTCTCAGAGGGCTTCTCATAAGCCGGAGTATCAACTACAACAGAAGCGGATTTCTTCATTCCGTCGATCTCAGTACCGTCAGCAGTCTTGATTTCAAGGCTCTTAACGCCGTCCTTAACCTTGAGAACGAAAGTACCGATCTCAACATAAGCGGTGTCGAACTGCTCCATGCTCATTGCGGAACCGGAGAGAAGCTTTGCGCTGTCAGCGGTCTCACCTGCAACAGCAGTGTAGGAACCCTTGAAGGGAGTTGCGCTTACGAAAGTCGCTGCGTCATGGTCATAGTCAAGGAAGAGACTGGCAGTCTCTTTTGCGCCGTTAGCACCGAGCTTAATGGTGAGCTCTCTGGTCTCAGCATTGAATTTAGTTTCAATGCTAACAGAAGAAGCGTCAGCAGCAAAAGCTACAACACCAAGGCATGCCGTGAGGGCAAGAGCGATTACGCAAGCAAGAATTTTCTTTGCAAGTTTCATTGGTAAAACCTTCCTTAAAAAAATTTTCTATTATCCTCTGCGAATAATACAGTTGTATTATATACTAACGTTCCGTTTAAGTCAAGTATTTTTTTAAAAAAATACACCGGCACATTTCACAAATCATGACAATTTGACATTCTTCGCTTTATATAATATAATCATTATATAATATATAAAAGGAGGAAAACCTCATGAGCGACAGTTTTTCACTTCTCAAGGAAGAATGTCTGTCATGCAGAAAATGCAGACTCGCCGAAACGCGGACGAACGTCGTATTCGGAATCGGAAACGAACATTCCAAAATAATGTTTATAGGCGAAGCTCCGGGCGAAAACGAGGATTTAAGCGGAGAGCCGTTCGTGGGCAGAGGAGGCAAGCTGCTTGACAATTATCTGTCCGTAGTCGGCTTCGACCGCAATACGAATGTTTATATAACAAACACGGTCAAATGCCGTCCTCCGAAAAACCGCGACCCAATGCCCGACGAACAGGAAAAATGCATCGGGTATTTAAGGGAGCAGTTTAAAATAATACAGCCCGCGATAGTAGTTTGCCTCGGAAGAATAGCCTCATGCAAGTTAATTAAACCCGATTTTAAGGTTACGAAAGAACACGGAGTATTTTTCGATAAAAAGGGAACTCTTTTTGTGGGAACTTTTCATCCCGCCGCACTTCTGCGCGACCCGAGAAAAAAAGAGGACGCGCTCGGCGATTTTTTAAAAATAAGAGAAAAAGCAGAAGAACTTAATTTGGTGTAAACAATAATTTACCGAGGTAAATTATTGTTTCAGTGATTAGCGGTCAGTTGTCAGCAGTCAGTATTACGTAATTTCTAACCACTGCCCGCCGCCTGCTGTTCACTGCAATAATTTATTGCGTGCAACGCGGTAAATCATTGTTTTATATTTTTTACAATAAAATTAAACATATTCGGACGGCAGAGAGTAAATCCCTGCCGTCCGAGTTTCATTATTATTTTTTCTTTGATTTTGCGGCTTTTTTCTCCGCTTTTATCTTCTTTGCGTACGCGTCGGCTTCTTCCTGTTCTCTTATCGCCTGTTCTCTTTCGCGGGCCTCGGTCTCCTCGGCTCTGCGCTTTGCTTCATCGTACATTGCGTTAAGCTCGTCAAGATGATTGTAATTTTCATACTGCGAGACGAGTCTCTCCGCGTCGTTGTACGCCTTTGCCGCAAGGCTGTAATGGAAGTGAATATCGTTCTGTTTTTTTTGTTTGGCAAGATTTTCCTTTTTCTTTGCCTTTAATCCGTCGATCTCTTTGCGAAGTCTTGCGATTTCAAGAGAATCCTTTTCTTTCTTCGCAACGGCGGAAAGAGTGTACGTCTCCTTAAGCTTCTCGTCGAGCGAGTCCTCCTCGTCAAACAGAGACTCGAGAATCGTAAAATCGGGCTTTACAAGCTTCGTTACGTCGGGATAATACTTCTCGATTGCCTTTTTCGAGGCAAGCTTTTTCTTAGCCGTCTCGACAGCGAACTTTTTAAGCTCCTTCTCCTCCTCGGTATTCGAGGGAAGCGACTGTGCGGAATGAAGCTCCTTGAGAATATCCTCACGGCTCGTCGAAGCAAGCGCGGGGAGACCTGCGTCGAGAACCTTTTTATAAACGCTCAGCCGGGTTTTATAGATAGGCGTAGAGAATTTATCAAGCTCGTCGCAGACGAATTTTGAAATATCGATTTTCTCATTGAATTCGAGCGCGTCTCTGTATGCCTTTTTTGCCTGCTTCCTTGACGCTTTATAATCCGCGCGGGCAAGCCTGCAAGCCTTTTTGTATGCTTCCTTTTCGTCCTTTGACGCACCCTTTGCGTATTTTTCGACTTTTCTTGCGGGATCGGGCTTATAATCTTCTTTATTAACGCTTACATAATCGGCTTTTGCCGTGGCACGGGCTTCGTTGATTATATCGATAGCGTCGACCAAGTCTCTGTCCTTAAGACAGTTGTTACTGTAATCCTCAAATAACGCTCTGATTTTAAGAACCTTGACAACGCCCTTCTGTTTCTTTTCCGTAAAGTCGTAGAAAAAGTAGGGAACGACGTTGAGAAACGCGCCGACAGCTGCCATAATTATAAGAACTGACATTAATCTATATAAAAGCCCGGGTTCACCCGTATTAACGTCAAGTATATCGTAAGGCGACGCATAGCCGTTATTGCTGCTGATTCCGTAATATTTCTGAACGGCGGGAAGAATGGATGACGTAAAGAGCGTTACAATACTTCCTATCGTGCCGACAGCCGCAAACATTCCGTCGATTCTCTCGCCCGTTTTATACTGCTGATAGTCTCTGATATCCGCCTGTATCGCGGGCGCGGTAATCTGCTCGCTCGCGCCGACGAACCAGTTAAAGTACACGCAGATAAACAGCCACCAAATATTATGCATACCGAGGAGCATTGCCAGTATGCAGACTATATTCATAAAGTTTGCAAGAATAAGCACCATCTTTTTACCCCATTTTCTGACGAGAACGGGAGTAAGAAGCATACCCCAGAAAGACGCGTTTCCGATAAGAGTCTGAATAAGAGCGTACTGCGTGCCATTTGCGGTATGACCGTAGTTATACGACCATGTGAGAATATTTCCGTACGCGCTTTCGAGAAATCCGATCCATCCGGCAAGAGAAATTATCCAGAAATACTTATTCTTTGCGACTTCCTTAATAGCGTATGAGAATTTAATCTGAATGGTATGGGACTTAGCCTGAACGATCTTCTCCTTCGTATTTGCAAATACGAGAATCGTAAGAGTGATACCGAGAATCGCAAATATCGGGTAGGAATATCTGTAAACTCTGATGTCGTAAAGGTTGTCGTTCGTAAATACCTGCGCGACTATCGGGAGGGCTATGTTAATGATAGAAGGAGCGAGCGAGTAAACAACGCTCTTGACCGCAAGAACGTCGGTACGCTCCTGCGTGTTGGGAGAGAGGACGTGTATAAGATTGGTATACGCGTCGTTGAAGAAGTTATAATAAAACTGTAAAAGAAGATTGAAAACAAGAACTATAGCGCATGTTGCGATATAATCAGCGCTCTTGCCGAAAATCATGCCTGTTCCGACAATATTCGCAAGCTTGTCATACGGGAACCATACGTACGCAACGGATATTACCGCCGTCGGAATACCCATGGATAAGAGGTACGGTCGGTATTTACCCGCCTTGTTCCTCGTATTATCAACCATGTTCGCCCTCAACGCGGTGAGAGGAATGTTCGCGAACGTGTCTATAAGATACAATATGTACATATCGTCAGGAGCAATACCTATCGCGCCGCCGACTATCATGTTCGTCGTACCGACTATAAGCGAAACGCCGATTGTCATAATGAAATACGCGCCGATTCCTCCGACTGCGTACGCGGCGATCTCCTTAAATGTCATGTATTTGCCTAAAGGCGGAATCTTCCAGTAGGTCCGCACCTTATCAACGACGCCGGACACCTTCTCTTTTACATTCATGACAAACCTCCGTAAATCATACTTAAGTATAATTTTAACACAGATTCAACATTAAAACAACCATAAAACACAAAATAATAATGAAATTCGTGTGAATTTCGGTTTAAATTGTTTTTCTTTTTTACAGTATGATTAAAAAAAGACGCTTTTCTATCAAGCAGATAAAAAAACGTCCCGTTATTTTCGGTTTAAATTAAATTAAAGCACGCATCTGAGGAAATCCTTGGTTCTCTCGTTCTGCGGGTCGGAGAAAATCGCCTCGGGAGTACCCTCCTCCATAATAACGCCGTCAGCCATGAATACGACTCTGTCCGCAACGTCGCGCGCAAAGCCCATCTCATGCGTAACGACTATCATCGTCATGCCGCCCTCGGCAAGCTCCTTCATAACGGAGAGAACCTCACCGACCATCTCCGGGTCAAGCGCGCTTGTCGGCTCGTCGAAAAGCATTATATCCGGGTGCATGGCGAGTGCTCTCGCAATAGCGACTCTCTGCTGCTGACCGCCCGAAAGCTGACGGGGGTATGCGTCCGCCTTGTCGCGAAGCCCTACCCTGTCGAGAAGTTCGTAGGCTTTCTTTTCCGCCTCGGCTCTCGTCATTTTTTTAAGCTCAACGGGAGCCATCATTATATTCTTTTTAACCGACATGTTCGTAAACAGGTTGAACTGCTGGAAAACCATGCCGACATTCTCTCTGAATTTATTTATATTAGTATGCTTATCCGTAATAAGCGTACCGTCGACCTCGATTGAACCGGACGTCGCGCTCTCAAGCTGATTGAGACATCTGAGCAGAGTAGACTTACCGCTGCCGGAGGGGCCTATAAGACAAACGACTTCGCCCTCCTCGACCTCCATATTAATACCTCTGAGTACCTCAAGGTCGTCGAAGGACTTATGCAGATCGGTTACTTTTACTTTTTTTGTCATTGTTCAATCTCTTTTCCAACATTTTTGAAATTATCATGAGAACGGATATAACCACGAGGTAAAGTCCGGCGACGTAAACGTACGTTTCGAAGAATCTGTATGTAGAGCCTACGTACGTCTTAGCCTTGTTAACAACCTCGGCAAGTCCGATAACCGAAAGTATGGACGTATCCTTTATTGTAATGATAAACTGGTTGACTAAGGACGGAATCGATATTTTGAAAGCCTGAGGAAGAACAACTCTAATCATAGCCCTGCTCTTGCTGAGTCCCAGACTTCTCGCCGCCTCCATCTGTCCCTTGTCGACGGCCTGAATACCGCCTCTGAATATTTCGGAAAGATACGCGCCCGCGTTGAGACTCAAGGTTATGACGCCTGCAACGAACGGAGTAAACTTAAATCCGCTGATAAAAAGCTGAACGACCTGCGGTACGCCGAAAAAGACGATAAACGCCTGTACGAGCATGGGTGTTCCGCGGATAATCCAAACGTATGCGCCCGAGATGAGTCTGAACACTTTGAACTTCGACATTCCCATAAGGCATGCGATAAGTCCGAGAAAGAAACCTATAAGAATGGAGAGAAGCGAAATTCCTATCGTCAGCTTGATACCGGCTAACAGAATAGGAGTCGCCTTTTCAAATACAACGCTAAAATCCATAATCTTTCCTACAATCCAATAGAGTACAGTATGATCTTACAGACCATACTGTACCGCAATAATCAATAATAAAATTTTAAGCTTAAGTCAAAAACTTATTTCATACCGTACTTGGCGAGAAGCTGGTCGTAAACGCCGTTAGCCTTTACATTTTTAAGACCCTCGTTAAACATGGTGATAAGCTCTGCATTCTGACCCTTCTTGACTGCGAAGCCGTAGGGTTTGGGATTGATAACCTCACCTATTGTTTTAAGAGCGGTACCTGTCTTGATCGAGTAAGAAATAACCGGAAAATCCTCGAAGCATGCGTCGTTATTACCGTTGAGAACAGCCTGATACATTTCGGCGCTGCCTTCGTAGGTAACGGTTTTGAAGCCGTATTTATCCTTTACGCTCTCGGCATAATCAAGACCCTGGGTGCTTGCCTTAACGGCTACCGTCTTGCCTTTGAGATCCTCAAGAGACTTAATAGCGCTGTCAGCCTTAACAACGAGAACCTGACCGTTTTCAATGTAACCGTCGGAGAAATCGAAGGTTTCCTTTCTCTCGTCGGTGATGGTCATACCGGCGATCATAGCGTCTGCCTGACCTGCCTGAACCGCGCCCATTGAAGCATCGAATCCCTCGTTGTGCATCTCGTACTCGAACTTCTGATCTTTAGCGATAGCTTCAAGGAGATCCATATCGAAGCCCGTGTACTTACCGCTTTCGGTATCAAGATACTCAAAGGGAGCGAAGCTGTTATCCGAGTAGATAACGTATTTCTTGCCCGTCTGTGCGGCTGCGTTCGACGTATCAGTCTTGCTTACGTCGCCGCCCTTGTCGTCTCCGCAGGAAGCGAAAGCGAACAGAGTCATAATAACCGCAAGAGCGAGTGCGATTATTTTCGTTACTTTTTTCATGTGTAATCCTCCGTTTCAAAATAAAATCCGCTTTTGACAGCGAATATTTTAAGATATTTTACCATTTTTTATTGTGGGTGTCAATGACTATTATAAAAAAATATACGCTTCGCATATTTTAAATATGTAGGTATGCACAAAAATCACGGATATTTATACGTTTAAAGTCCAACAATCAACGAAATGAATCTGTAATTATTGAAAAATATATAATATGATAGTATAATTTATATTTATTCATACTGTTTAGGACGGATATAATGTGAAAAAGGTTTTTTATTATCTGAAAAGCTACGCCGTGCAGAGTATTCTCGGTCCGCTTTTCAAGTTAGGAGAAGCGACGCTCGAGCTGTTCGTTCCGCTCGTCGTGGCTAAGATAATCGACGTCGGCATCCCGAATTCTGACAAAAATTATATTATTAAAATGAGTCTTATCCTCGTCGGGCTTGCACTCGCCGGACTTTTGATGAGCGTTACGGCACAGTATTTCGCCGCAAAGGCCTCCGTCGGATGTGTTACGAAAATGCGTTCGGCTCTGTTTGCCCATATTCAGACCTTATCGTACTCGGATCTTGACTCTCTCGGCACGTCGACCGTCATAACGAGAATGACGGGGGACATGAACCAGATTCAGACGGGACTCAATATCGGTTTAAGACTGCTTTTGCGCTCACCCTTTGTCGTACTCGGCGCAATGGTCATGGCGTTTACAATAGATACGCGCGAGGCTTTGATTTTCGCGGGGGCGATTCCGATTCTTGCCACAGTAATATTCGGCATAATGCTCGCCGGAATCCCTCTTTATAAAAAAACGCAGGGCAAGCTCGACTCGGTTTTAAGACTTACGAGAGAGAATCTCACGGGAGTGAGAGTTATACGCGCGTTCGGCAGGGAAAAAGAGGAAACCGCCCGTTTCGTAGGCTCGAACAACGCGCTTGTCGCTATACAGGAATTCGCGGGCAAAATCGCGGCGGTACTCAATCCCGCAACGTACGTTATAATAAACGCCGCCGTTATAATTCTAATATATTCGGGCGCGGTAAAGGTCAACGCGGGAACCCTCACGCAGGGCGAGACAGTCGCGCTTTATAACTATATGTCGCAGATACTCATAGAGCTGATTAAATTCGCAAGCCTTATCATAAGTATTACGAAGGCCGCCGCGTGCGCGAACAGAGTAAGCGATATTCTCGATATGTCCCCGTCGTTTGAGGGCGGAGACGTTATCGGCGGAAGCGACACCGACGAGGCCGTAAGATTCGAAAACGTATATTTAAAATACAACGAAACCGGCGGCGACGCGCTCGAGGATATCTCGTTTACGCTTAAAAAAGGACAGACCCTCGGAATCATAGGCGGTACGGGCGCGGGCAAAACGTCGGTTGTGAATCTGATACCCGGATTTTATCATGCAACAAAAGGTAACGTCTATGTCGACGGCGTAAACGTAAACGACTGGAATCAGAATTCGTTAAAGGACAGGATAGGCGTAGTCGAACAGAAGGCAACGCTTTTCTCCGGTACGATAAGAGATAATTTAAAATGGGGCGACGAAAACGCAACGGACGAAGAAATCATGTCCGCGGCAAGAACGGCGCAGGCGGAGGACGTTATAAATTCAAAGGAATCGGGACTCGACAGCGTTATCGAACAGGGCGGAAAAAATCTCTCGGGCGGTCAGAGACAGAGACTGACAATTGCCCGCGCACTCGTTAAAAAACCCGAAATTCTCATCCTCGACGACTCCTCGTCCGCGCTCGACTTCGCGACGGACGCAAAGCTGAGAAAAGCGATAGCCTCGATAAAGGACACGTCGGTAATAATCGTCTCGCAGAGAACCTCGTCGATAAAGCACGCGGACGTAATCGCCGTGCTCGACGACGGCAGATTAGCGGGACTCGGAACGCATAGCGAGCTTCTTGAAAACTGCCCGGTTTATAAAGAAATTTACGACTCACAGTATAAAAAGGCGGGTGAGGAAAAATGAAGAAAAAACGCACCTCTTCAAACGACAGAAAGACCGTAAAGATGCTGATGAAGTATGTCGGAAGATATAAAATCCTGCTGTTTTTCTCGATTCTCCTCGCGGGCGTAAGCGTCGTTCTTACATTATACATTCCGATACTCGCGGGAAACGCGATAGACTGTATACACGGAATCGGAAACGTCGATTTTGACTCGATAAAAAATATACTTATAAAAGTCGGAATAATAACCGCCGTCACCGCCGTAATCCAATGGATAATGAACATGATAAACAACCGCATAACGTACAGGGTCATACGCGACGCGAGAAACGACGCGTTCAAAAAGCTTGAAATTCTCCCGCTTAAATACCTTGACTCTCACCCGCACGGCGACACGGTCAGCAGAATTATCTCCGACGCCGACCAGTTCGGAGACGGTCTGCTGATGGGATTTTCACAGCTGTTCACGGGCGTTATGACGATAGGAGCGACTCTCGTTTTCATGCTGACGATAAACCCTCCGATAACCGCAGTCGTAGTCGTACTGACTCCCCTGTCGCTGTTCATGGCACGCTTTATAGCAAAGAAAACGCACGCGATGTTTACCTTAAGGTCGCAAACGAACGCGGAGCAGACCTCTCACATTGAGGAAACGCTCGGAAACGAAAAAACCGTTCAGGCGTTTTCAAAGGAGAACGACGCTAACGAAAAATTTAACGAAATAAATGAAAGACTCGAAAAATGCTCGCTTAAAGCAACGTTCTTTTCATCCCTTACAAACCCCTGCACGCGCTTTATCAACAGCATAGTCTACGCGGCGGTCGCCTTAACGGGCGCAATAGGAGTCATAAACGGCGGACATTTTGCAATGACCGTTGGCGGACTTGTTTCATTTTTAAGCTACGCGAACCAGTATACAAAGCCTTTTAACGAAATATCGGGCGTTATCACAGAGCTTCAGAATTCGCTCGCCTGCGCCGAGAGATTATTCGAATTCATTAATGAAACTCCCGAAATTCCCGATTCGAAGGACGCAAAAACGCTCGTTTCTCCGACGGGAAAGGTCGATTTTGACTCGGTTTATTTCTCATACACTCCCGGCAAAAAGCTTATCGAGGATTTTAATTTATCCGTGCATCCCGGTCAGAGAATCGCGATCGTAGGCCCCACCGGCTGCGGAAAGACAACGCTTATTAATCTTTTGATGCGTTTCTACGACGCGGATTCGGGCAAAATAAGCGTAGACGGCGAGCCGATAAGGTGTCTTACGAGAAAATCGTTAAGGTCAAACTACGGCATGGTCTTACAGGACACGTGGCTGAGATACGGCACCGTCAGGGATAATATCAGAATTTCAAAGCCCGACGCAACGGACGAGGAGGTTATCGCGGCGGCAAAATCGGCGCACGCACACTCGTTCATAAAACGTCTGCCCGACGGGTACGATACCGTTCTGGGCGAGAGCGACGGCGGACTCTCGCAGGGACAAAAACAGCTTCTGTGCATAACGAGAATCATGTTAAGCCTGCCACCGATGCTGATTCTCGACGAGGCAACGTCGTCAATCGATACGAGAACGGAGCTGAAAATTCAGAACGCGTTTGCAAAAATGACCGAGGGCAGGACGAGCTTCATAGTCGCGCACCGACTCTCGACAATACAGAGCGCGGACGTAATACTCGTCATGAAGGACGGTAAAATAATAGAACAGGGCAATCATGATTCCCTCATGGCTCAAAACGGATTCTACACGAATTTATACAACAGCCAGTTTGAAACGACTTGATTTTCATTATCTCACACATAATAATGTTTCAACTATTATTTTATTAAAAAAAATAAAACCTTTTTAACACAACTGTAGCATTATCACTTTATCAAACAAAAAAACACGCATATTACCTTATTTAGGAGCATATGCGTGTTTTTATTATGGCAATGTGTAATTATATATTGCCGATTACTCGTCAAAAAGATTTCTGTTATACATTTTTTTAGAATTCAAAAAACAAAAAAAATTTACTCTTAACCTGTTTGTTCGTATATACTTTTTGCAATATGATATGCAAGCATAACAGGAACAGCATTTCCTACCATTTTATAACCATCAGCGATATCTGTATAATAAAAAATGAAATTATCAGGAAAAGTTTGTATTCTTGCGCATTCCCGAACAGATAAACGACGATACAAAGCTTCTTTTCCGGGTACAAATATTCTCTTATTTTTTTCAACAAATATCATTTTAGGTGCCTGAGGATGAATGGGAGCGTGCCTTCCTCCAGCTTGAATTGTAAATGATTGTTCGTCCCAATTACGAACCCTGTTTCTTGACATATAAATTGTTGAAAACCCCCCATTCATATACTCATGATTTGGAATAAGACAATTACCCCCATTGGTTTTATTTTTGTCTTGCGCTTTAATTGCAGTATCTTTTAAGTCCCATATTGCATCCTTTAATGTAATTTTATAATTTAGCGGAGCAGGAAATCTATAATCTATATTTAAATCTTTCCTAAAACCAATATAAAAAACCCTCTTTCTATCCTGCGGAACAGCATAGTTTGCAGCATTAGCTAAATTCACAGAAACACTGTATCCTGCTTCCTCAAAATTGCATAAAATGTTTTTTACTGCTTCCCTATGTAAATCCGCAAGCATACCTGAAACATTTTCAGCAACAAAAAATTTGGGACGTTTATCTTTAAGTATTCGAATAAACTCATAAAAAAGTTTTCCGCGGCTATCTTCGATACCCCGTCCTGCACCGGCCTCGCTCCAACTCTGACATGGTGGTCCGCCGATAATACCGTCGCAATCCGGAATATCACTTGATGGAATATTTCTTATATCTCTTTTATCAAGAGGGGTACTGTGATTTTTTTCGTAGGTTTCCCAAATTGTTTTATCGTATTCATTTGCCCACAGTATATTAAAACCCGCCTTTCGGAACCCCAAATCCAACCCGCCGGCACCTGAAAATAAACTTATAATATTCATTAAATTCTCCTATACTGTAAATGTAATTAATTTTGCACTTTTAAGTTGTGCCGGATTGTTTGGATCCTTAATTTTAACATTTTCAATATGCAAGTACTGAATGGTTTTACATAGTTGTTCTAATTCATTATAGTTATTAAACGAATAGTATTTTTCTTCATTTATAAGAGCCATAAAATTAAATTTTTTTGAATAGTCTCTTCTATAAATATACCTAAAAACACTAAATGGATTTTCAATACCCCACATACCGCGAACTCGTAAATATGTTATCCCCAAAGGATCTACTCTGTTTACTCTGCCTAATTCTTTAGTTTCAGAAAACTCCACACCGTTTATACTTTCCACTCCGTTTTTGATAACACTTTTTATTTGTTCATAAACAGATTTTTCAGCACAATAATCATCGCCATATACCAAAGCCAAAGATTTAAGGTAATTAGAGTCAACCACTCCAACAGCATAAATCATATCTTTAACTTTCCAATCCTCACATTCTCTGCAAGCCTTTTTTATCATAGGACTATCGCAATAAAGTTTAGCTTTTGGGTAACTGCTGTTTAATGCTAACGATGAATCGTTTGATTCTATTTTTTTAACCTCAATAGCATCTCCGCCTCGCAACATAGAATCAGGAGGATTGTTTTGATTTCCTAAATAGCTAAACACGTTTGATAGCTTTTGATTCCTAATGCTTTCATCTTTTTCATTTACTGTTCCTGCAAATATGTCTTTGATATATTCTTCTAAAGCTTCTCCCATATTATTTGCTCTGTTATGACTTTCCGAATAACTACGTAATTCAAATTTAGGATTTATAACAAGCCGCATTATTGCATTGATTATATTTGACATTACAAATCACTCCTTAGCTTTATACATTTTCCGTTTTATATGTTTTTCAGATTAACTAATAGCAGACAGCAAAATTTCCATCCTTTTTTTCTCACACATTTACATAATCCTATAATTTTTTCATTATATTTTACTCCACGTAAAGCTGTATTATTTTTATAAAAAACACATAAAGAGCAGAATTTAAAAATTAACAACCTATTGCAATCAGCCCGAGTTCCTTCGGTACCTCCGATTCGACGGACGAAATTTCACGCACATGCTTCGCCGCGTTTTCGCTCATTTTCTCAAAGAGCTTTTCGTCCCTTACAAGTCTTAAAATTCCGTCGGCGATACCCTTATAATCCTCTGCCCCGGCTAAAATTCCGCAGTTATCGTCAACGAATTCGGGTACGGCGGCAACCGCGTTCGTCACGGGAACGAGTCCCGAGGACATTGCCTCGTCACGCGAAACGCCCTGTGTATCCATACGCGTGGTACAAAGGAAAATTCCGTGTGTTTTATGCTCGTCCGCGATGTCGTACGGTGAGAGATAACGCCTGTTCATATTGACGTTTTTGTACCTTTTAAGAGCCGAATACGTTATGTCGAATTTTTCTCCGTCGCCGAAAATATCGAACGTCATATCTTTAAATTCGTCATATTTTGAAAGCTCCGCAATCGCTTTTGTCATAACGTCGTTTGCGTAGTTGTTGTTTGCGAACGATTTAACCGCAAGAATTTTAAATCTCTGCTCTTTCGGCTTCTTTTCATACGAATAAAGCGACGTGTCAATGCAGTTGTGAATGACGGACGAGTTTTTATCCGTAAATTCGACGCCGTAGTCCTCGCCGACCGTATTTTTGAGATATTCGGAAACAAATACGAAATGAATATTATCCGTTTTCGAGCACTCGAAAACCTCGCGCCACATTTTTTCCCTGACTGCCGACTGTTCTTTCGCCTTTTCAAGCTCCCTGTCCGTCTCAAAATTATATTTACGTCTGAACCACGGCTGAATGTCGAATCCGTGAGACCATATAAATATATTGAACGAATCGGTGTAGGGCTTGATAATGCTCCAGATATACGGGTCAAGGAAGTGGATGAATATATTTTTAATATTCGAATTTTCGAGAATCGAAACGAGTCTGTCGGCGTTGCCCGAAACCACGTCGATTCCGTCGTATTCTCTGAATTCAGCCTTAACGTCCGCGCCTATCGCGGCGGCGTCTGCGGGATAGGCATAATTTTTATAAGCCTTTAAACGGCGGTGGATGTACATGTATTTATACAAATCGTCGTACGACGGGTATGCGGGTGCAAGAACAAGCGTATCGTTTCTCGACACAAACGGCATATCCTCGTAGATATTTATATCGCTTCCGATTCTGACGGAGCTTATCTCCGTGTTGCCCGAACCGGTTATAACGAGCGAAATATTAACATATTCGCCCCCGGCGGGAATATCGGCTGACAAAAACGGCATATCGGTGCTCACTTCCGATGTTATAACGCGTTTTGAGCTGTCGAGCACATCGCATTTTATATTGACCGCGAGATCGCCCGCGCACGCACAGACTATCGAAATATTATTCTGTATACCGTGTTCGGAAAGCTTTAATTCCTTTGCGATTACGGGTTCGCTCTTCTCGCCCTCGGACATTTTCGAGTCAACGCCCGTTTTTCCGTCGGCGGCGAAATAGAGAACCTTTTTATTAGTATACTTTCTGAAAGCGTTGTTAAGCTCGACGGGGCCGTAGTTTATATAAATCGAATCGTCCTCGCCGGGCTTTATATTCTCGGCAAGTTTTTCGAGTTTATGAAGCTCTATTCCTTTATCGGCGATAAACATATCCCCGCATTTTTCGCACGACTGCCCGCCGTTTTCGCAGTAGTTGAATTCGTCCGTGCATAGGAATTTTCCGTCAAGCTTTACACCCTTTGCAAAGCTTAAAACATCGCATTTTACGGCAGACGGCCTGACAATTCCCGCGTTCGAATTAAACGAGGAACACTCCCTGTACGTATTTTCTCTCGAAGCAATCGAGACTTCGCCGTTTTCGTTTTTATATGTATCTGCTTTTCCGAAGCCGTCGAGGGAAGAATATCTCACCGACAAAACAAGGTCGTAAAGATAATTTTCACCGTAAAAATCACGCGGATTCATAGCTGCGATAAATCCGTTTACGGGGAACTCCGCCGACGAGGCTTCATCGGTTCCGATTCTTTTTACTCTCTCGTCCGACTCGGTAAAATCAACGTCCGTTATGATATAAAGACGGGCGTTTTTGTACGTCTGACGGGCAAATGAAGATATTGTATTACTGACTTCTTCCCCCGTTTCGCAGTACGAATAAAGCGTAATTCCGGGCAGTTTTTTCTTCATATCCCTGCCGAAAACAATACCCGCTATATATCCGAGCCTGTCCTCGCACAGATGGTATGACAGTACGGTACGAAGCCCCGCGAGTCTGAATTTTCGCGTCGATTCCTCGTCGCAGCAGTATTTGTCAAGATGACGTTTAAGCTCATTTGAATTGTCCGTACTTATCGTTAAGTCGCCGAAGAAGTTCCGCTGACCGCGCGAATAATTGCCGACGGTTATCGTATTCGAAGCCAGAAGCTCAAACACCCTGCGCGCAAACATCGACTGCGACGCGTTTACCGAGTTCATGTTCACGCCGTAGTTATAGCCCTTATACGCTATATGTATTTCGTCGGGAGACAGCGAACCCAATATCATTTTATTATATCTTGCGGGAAACGCATGCTCGGGTCTCGGATTTTTAAAATTTCTGTCGAATATTTCGAGTCCCTTTGTACTCTCGAAAACATCGGCAAAATCGTCAAAAACCCTGCATCTCTCTTTATACTTATGATAATACGCGCCCGCAAAGCAGAATTTATCCTTTCTTACATGCATTTCGAGCGGATTATGCACTCTCGGCTGCGCCGAAAAATGAAGCAGATACACGTTGTCGCTGTTAAGACTCTTCTTATACTTTGCAACGCAGTCGATGTCCGTCGTAAAAACATAGTCCGCACACGACGCCGCCGACATGAAAACGTCCGTAAAAACGGGGTCCTCTTTATTCCAGAATACTATCGGAATCCTTTTTGACCGGCAGTATTCGCTTAACTCATAAAGCTCCTTGCTTCCGTTTGCAATTTTCTTATACCACGAATTGTTTTTACCGTTCCACGCGGATTCTATAAATAAAAGATCGGGATTAAACGAGTCGATTTCATTCTTCCAGTCGGAGCACGTAAGGGAGAAGAAATTACATTCGCTCTCAAAATTACCGCGGGTGAAAGCGTCCGCGATTGCGGCGACCTTCAAATCCTTAAGACTTTTTTTATCCGTGTTAAAATAAACGGCGTTTTCCTTTTCGTCGAGCGAAACGCCGAATTCGCCGAGCAGCTCTTTAAGCTCTGCCGAACGGCGTTTTAAATATTTTAAAGCCTCGTTGATATTGTCAGCGGACATAATTCTCCCTCACTTTGAAAAACGCAGAATCACGTTTTTATACTTTCTGTAAACGTTCAAAAGGCGCGAACCGATAAAATTATTCTCAATCAAAGAGAATTTTCTCTTGAAATTATCGTTTTCGACCTTTAACGAATTTATCTGAACCTCATATCGGCGCAGATCCTTTTTAACGGACGATAAAACTGCCGTCTGATTTTCGATATCAGAATAACACTGTTTGAGTTCGGCAAGCAAACGGGCATTATCCTCTTTTAATTTTTCTATTTCAATATTGTTTTCTGCCGTGGTTTCCATATATGTCTCTCCCGTCAGCGAAGATATTTATTCTGATAAAATTCAAGCTCGGGCTGAGCGTACGCGCGTTCCTCATTCGTCATTCCGGCGTACTCCCTTGCGAATCCGCAGTACGGAACGATAATGCTCTTAGGCTCGCCGTCGCCTATTACTCTGCCCCTGTTTATCCATATAACCCTGTCGCAGAACGTCTCCATCTGATTCGTCGCGTGGCTTACGAAAACTATCGTCTTGCCCTTGTTTTTAAATTCGTTTATCTTGTCAAGACACTTGTCCGAAAAGCTGTTGTCGCCTACGCTCAAAGCCTCGTCGATAATTAAAATGTCGGGATCCATATGAACGCTTATCGCAAATCCGAGTCTCGAAACCATGCCGGACGAATACGTTTTAACGGGCTGATTTATATAAATTCCTATATCCGCAAAGTCGATTATTTCCTTTTCGATTTCGTTTATTTCGCTGTTGGAAAGCCCCATCAGCAGGCATTTAAAGCGTATATTGTCTATACCCGTCAGCGCGGGGCGCATGCCCGAGGACGCGGCGAGCATATTGACCTCGCCCTTGACTCTGATTCTGCCCTCGGTAGGCTGCGTTATGCCCGTAATCATGGATGCTATCGTCGACTTTCCGCTGCCGTTGAGTCCGATAAGACCGACGACCTCGCCCTGTCTTAGTATAAAATTAACGTCGTCGACGGCTCTGTACGTTTTGATTTTCGAATTGTTTAGGAAAAGCCCCTTGAGCTTATCGGAAAACGAGGAATAGAGCGTATAATCCTTTGACACGTGAGAAAACGAGACGACGGGTCTCGGCATAAAATTCTGAGCAAACGACATTCTTATTCCCCCTTAAAGCAAATCTATGAATTTACGTCTTAACTTAGTGTGCAGAAGGCATCCGGCAACGAACATTACAATCGACAAAGCCCAAAAGATAATGCCGTTCGTCAGCGGAAGAAGCAATGATTCCGAATAAAAAAACGCGTTTCTGTAACCGTTTATAATATACGCAAACGGGTTTATCATCATAATAATTCTGATAGCCTCGTTCGACTCGTCGGGATTCCACATGGCGGGAGAGATGAAGAACAGCATTCTTATTACAAACGAAAAAATGTTGTGATAATCCCTGAATATAACCGTAATCGACGAGCCTATCAGCGCGTACGATATTAAAAAGAATACGGCGGCAAACATATAATATAATAACTGCCAGATCTGACTGCCTATATGAACTCCGCTTGCGGCGACGATTATAAACGCGATTATGACGGATATGAAATGAGTTATCAGATTCGTAACAACCGTCTTGACGGGTACTACCGCCATGGGGAACGTCATTCGTTTTAAGACGGATGAAAACGAGAGTATCGACATATCGGACTCAAGCATGCACGTGCTCATAAAGAACCACGGCACGATTCCGACTATCAGCCATATAATATAAGGCACGCCGCCGATGTCCGCACCCTGTCTCAATCCGACGGCGAACACGAACCAGTATATAAGTATCTGTAACGCGGGGTTTAAAAAGTTCCAGAGAAATCCGAGAACCGTTCCTCCGTTTTTATTTTTCAAGTCATAGACCGCGAGACGGAAAAGACGTTTGCGGTTAGTCCGATTCTCGCTTACCACCGTTCTTATTGATTTTATAAGTCCCATATGAAAACCTCGTTTCAACACAAATAAACTATACCGAGCTAAGATAATATTATATATAATACAATTTTTATTGTCAAGAATTCAACAGATATCCCCCCTGTTTATATTTTTTTATTGAAATGTTAGAATATTCTTAAAAGCTTCATTCATTAAGAGAATAAATATTTGTAATACATATGTTATCATCATTCTGCAAAATAAAAGACAATCGAGGACAAACCGATGAAAAACTACATTTCCCGTATTATGAAGAACGTATCGAAGGCAGAGCTTATCTACTGGTGGATATTAAGAGCGCTGATGATATACGGCATTTTAAAGAGTCTTATTTTCGGCGACAAATACTTAGGCTCGTCGCAGCCTTTGCAGATGGCGGCGAATCTCGTCGGTATGTTCGCGTACGAAATCGCGCAGGCTCTGCCCGGAAACAACAGGCTTAAATATTTTTCTCCCTACTTTCAGAACATAACGGTTCTCGGATTCTTCCTCGGCTCGTTCTGCGGAGCGTATCTCAACTTTTATTATTCCGTTCCGTTTTTCGACAAAGCGCTTCACGCGTTCGGCACCGCGGAGGCTGTTTTCATAGGCTATGAGTACGTCGGAGCCACGCAGTTAAAGCGCAAGGTCACCTGCGACCCGGAAATCGCCGTGCTGTGCGCGCTCGGACTCGCTTTCATAATCTCGACGGCGTGGGAGCTTTTCGAATTCTCATATGACCAGATAGCCGGCGGAGACGCTCAGCACTGGAGCTATCAGAACGCCCTTGCCGCCGCAGGCGGAGACCCGTCCAAAATATTCAACCTTTTTGACCCGAAGGATCCGTCGAGATTCGCGCTTATGGACACTATGGGCGACATCATAATGAACTTCGCGGGCGGAATACCGATGTATATAATTTTGAGAATCAAGCCCTACCTCCACTCGAAAAAAAGAAATATAAATCTCGAAATCGAGGAAATGAAAAAAGCGCAGTAAACGGCAGTGTGCGGTGCTCAGTGTAAGATAATAAAAAAACGCTCGGCGGGTGTTGACAAACTCCTGCCGGGCGAATATAATAAAAGTACGGGGAGCTGCCGCAGAGACGGTTTTCCCTACTTATTGGTTATAGTAACCGCCGGTTGGGGAACAGGGCGGTTATTATTTTGCCATATAAAGGACTATTACAATTATCATAACTGCTGTTATGTAAATTAACAATTCCGTCATTGACACCACCCCCTTTATTTAAAGAGGGCGAATACCCTCTTATGATAAAAAGGGTAAAACCGCCTGCCGTTTTATGACAGCTCCGAGGTCCGCAAAACATATTGCGGACTTTTTTTTATTTTACCGCAATAAACTTTTTTTGTAAACAGTTTTCTATTAAAAAATAAATAATCCGTCAAAAAGCAGACTGCAAGTTGTATGCAATCTGCTTTTTTTACACTGTTTTTACCGAGTGCTAAAACTTCTTACTTCAATAATTTACCGAATTAAACAAGGCAAATTATTGCTATCTGCTCATCATCGACACCGTTTCGATACAAACGGCGGCAAACGCCGCTATCATGCCGGGGTTTAGAAGATACGCCGATACAAGATTTCCGTTGGAAACCTTTGCAGAGCCGGGCGCATACGCGGGGATAAAGTTTCTTCCGCTGTTGACGGCAAGAGATTTACGAAGTCTCGGCGTTTTATCCGACGTAAAGTATTTATACGCGACAATCGCGGCGGCGAGAATCACACCGTAGAAAACGAGTGACGAAATATACATTACCGCACTGCTCTCCTGTCCGTAACGCGAATATCCGAGTGAAACAACGAGAGAGTACGTATTGTTGAGCGCGTGAAGAAGAATCGCAGTCCACAAAGACTCCGTTATGCACACGACATAGCCGAGCGCGATACCCGCGATAAACGCGAACGGAATCTGCGCCAGATTACAGTGAAGCAGTCCGAAAACGAGCGACGACATCAGTATCGCAAACATATCTCCGTATTTACGAAGAGGCTGCATAATGACTCCGCGCATTACCGACTCCTCGATAAGAGCGGGTACTATCGCAGTACGAAGCACGTATAAAAGCATGTCGAGCGCGTTGTCCGGAGACGCGGCAATCGCCGCCGACGCGTCCCGGCTTGCCTGATAAACGGAATCGGAAGCCATGGCGATTATCGAGGTAAATATATCGCCTACGAAGCATACGCCCAGTCCCATTACGACAAGAGGGATAAAGTATTTAGAATTAACAGGCTTAGAATACGGTATCGGATTATCATAATACTTCCGACCCATTACGAATCTCATAACAAGAAACGGCGCGCCTACCGCGATAATCGAGTAGACTATTTCCATTATGAATCCCAATGTATCCGCCGAAGGAAAGAAATTCACCGCTGACGAACGGCTTAAATATGCCATAACACTGCTGAAAAGCGTTCCTGTAATTATATATCCGAGTATAGCCAGTCCCGAAGCGAGTCCGAGCATGCGTATTTTTCGCTTCTGAGCGTCCCATGCCGTCGGGTCGATATAATGCGGATATTTCATCCTACCCGACGGAAAACCGCCGGGATTGTAATTGCTGCCGGGATAATAACCGTTATCCATGCCGTGCACCTCATTTTATTTCGGAAAGCACCTCGTGCAGAGCCGACGCGGCGGCGTTGAACGCGTCGCGGTTGGTCGGGTAAGTGTAGTCGACTTTGAGCTTATGAATCGTACCGCCCGATTTTTCGAGATTTTCGAGTCCGTCAAAAACCTTCAGATGCGGTTCGAGGGTGAGGAAATGCTTTCCGTCTTTCTTATTGAATTCGGTAAGGAGTTCTTTTATATGACCGTCGCCGAGTCCGGGAGGCGTTACGCTGCCGTCCGAATATCTCGCGTCCTTTACGTGCATATACTCGATATAATCCTTAAGAAGCGAATATGCGGGGAGAATATCGACTCCGCACTGAATGAAGTTCGCGGGGTCGAATATACCCTTTATTTTGCCCTTAAATGTCGTGAGTATATCCCTGCACCTGTCCTCGGTGTCGCCGTAGATATCCTTTTCGTTCTCGTGACAGCAGTATACCCCGCACGAAAGAGAATAATCCGCCATTTTTTCGAGTCTTTCGAAAACGGGATCTCTCGCTTCCTCTGCGGTATATCCGTCATAGTAAAAGCTGAACATACGTATATATTGAGTTCCCAGTATGCACGCATTCTCTACCGTCTGCTTAAATTTTTCCATATGAACATTGAAATCATCTTTAAGCTGAATCTTTCCGAACGGCGAGCCTATCGCGGAAACGCCGATTCCGCTGCCGTCAAGAATTTTTTTAAGCTCCTTTGCCTGAGCGGACGAATAGTCGGCTATATTAACGCCGTCAATGCCTCTGGGCTCTATATGCATAATGGAATTTGCTTTTAATGCGTCTATCTGCTCGTAAATCGTATTTCCGCCCTCGTCGGCGAACGCGGAAAGTATGAATTCTGCCATTTTAATTTCTCCCCGATTTTTAATTATCCTTTGATAAGCTCTTTATACATCTTTATGTATTCGTTTGCCGATTTAGCCCATGAGCAGTCGCACGACATTGCACGCTTAACGAGTATCTGCCAGCCGTCGTGATCCGCGTAGCCCTCGAACGCGCGTCTTAACGCGTGCATCATATCGTGAGCGTTGTACGTCGGGAACGTAAAGCCGTTGCCCTCGCCCAGACCGCTGTCGAATACGGTGTCTCTCAATCCGCCTGTTTCGCGTACTACCGGTATCGAGCCGTAACGAAGCGCAATCATCTGCGAAAGTCCGCAGGGCTCGCTCTTGGACGGCATTAAGAATATATCCGAGCCTGCATATATCTTTGAAGCAAGGTCGGGTCTGAACGCAAGAGTAAGACTTACTCTGCCGGGATATCTCGAAGCGATATCCTTAAAGAACGACTCAAACTGCCACTCGCCCGTACCGAGAATTATAAACTGCGCGTCCGATGTGCAGATTATCTCCTCGAGAACAGCCTTCACGAGGTCGAAGCCCTTATGAGCCACAAGTCTTGAAACCATAGCGACAACGGGAACGTCGGGCTTTACTTCAAGTCCGAATTCCTTTTGCATCATGGCTTTGTTCTTTGCTTTATTCTTAGGCTTATCGGCGGAATAATGGGCGTAAATATCCTTATCCGTTGCGGGATCGTACATATCATAGCCGATACCGTTTAAAATACCCTGTAATTTCCACGATCTTTCGTTTAAAATCGTATCGAGTCCGTGCGAATACCACGGGTCGAGAATCTCCTTTGCGTACGACGGGCTTACGGTCGTGACCTTATTTGCGGCCTCAATCGCGCCCTTCATGAAATTGATGCATCCGTCGTATTCGAGCAGTCTTCTGTCGTTTTCGCTCAAACCGATAACGTCCTCTAAAAGCTCGTTGCCGTACTTGCCCTGATACTGAATGTTGTGAATCGTGAATACGGTTTTGATATTCTCATAGCCGGGCATCGTCGCGTAAATCGCGCTGTAATAAACGGGAACGAGAGCCGTCTGCCAGTCGTTGCAGTGAATAATGTCGGGCTTAAAATCTATAAACGGTATGATTTCAAGCACCGCGCGTGAGAAGAACGCAAATCTCTCCGCATCGTCGTAATGACCGTAAATTCCCTCACGCTTGAAATAATACTGATTGTCAAGGAAATAATATACGACGCCGTTTCTGCGAAGCTCGAAAATACCGCAATACTGACGTCTCCACGCTACGGGGACGGAGATATGAGTTATAAACTTCATTTCGTCCTTATACTCCTGCTTAATGCCGTCGTACAGAGGCATTACGACTCTGCATCCGACAAGACGTTTTCTCAAAGCCTGCGGAAGGCTTCCGGCAACGTCTCCGAGACCGCCCGAAGCCAAAAACGGCTTACATTCGCTGACTGCATACAATACTTTCATTTCATACACTCTCCTTGTTGTTATTCTTTAAAAATTCGTCCGCAAGCGCAAGGTACGCCTGCGAGCCCTTCGACGCGCGGTCGAAATATATAATCGGCTGACCGAAGCCCGGAGCCTCGCTCAGTCTGACATTACGCGGAATTGTCGACGCGTATACTTTTTTCGGGAAGAACCTCTTGACCTCCGTCACGACCTGCTGGGTTAAATTCAGTCTGCCGTCGAACATGGTAAGAAGCACGCCCTCGATGTCGAGATACGGGTTGTACGCCTTTTTGATTTTTCTCGCCGTGTTCATAAGCTGGCTCAAGCCCTCGAGCGCGTAGTATTCGCACTGAATCGGGACTAAAAACGTATCCGAAGCCGCAAGCGCGTTGAGCGTTATTAATCCGAGCGACGGCGGGCAGTCGAGAAATATGAAGTCGTAATCCTCCCATATTCCGGCAAGAGCTTTTTTCAATATGCTTTCGCGGTGAGGAGTGTCTATAATCTCAAGCTCCGCCCCTGCAAGATCCATATTCGCGGGTATAATATCGACGTTTTCGAACGCCGTTTTGATTATAACGTCCCGAGCCTCCGCCTGACCCGTCAGCACGTCGAACGACGATTTTTTTATCTCTCTTTTATTTATTCCGTAACCGCTTGTGGAATTTCCCTGCGGGTCTATGTCCGCAAGCAGAACCTTATAGCCCCTGTTTCCCACGGCGGCGGACAGATTTACGGCTGTCGTTGTCTTGCCGACTCCGCCCTTCTGATTGAGGATAGAAACGGTTTTTGCCATGGTCATACCTCTTTAAACGTTAATTTTTTTGACTCTCTCGGCTTCTTTTCTTACGTTTTCGGGGCTCGGTCCGCCGAGAGACGTTCTGCCCGTTACGCAGTTTTCGAGATTTACAGCATTGTAAATGCCGTCGTCGAAAAGCCCGCTTGCGTTTTTATATTCGTCCATAGTAAGAGTTTCGAACGTCTTTGAATTCGCAATGCAGTATGCGACAAGTCCGCCCGTAACTTTATAAGCGTCCCTGAACGGCATACCCTTGGAAACGAGAAAATCGGCGCAGTCGGTAGCGTTTATGAATCCCGAAGCCGCCGCCGCGCGGAGATTTTCCCGCTTAACGGTCATTGTTTCAAGCATCGGAATAAACGCCGTAAGGCAAGCCTTTACGGAGTCTATGCTGTCGAATACCGCGTCCTTGTCCTCCTGCATATCCTTATTGTATGCAAGCGGAATTCCCTTCATTACGGTAAGAAGCGCCATATTGTCGCCGAATACCCTGCCCGATTTGCCTCTGACAAGCTCCGCGATATCGGGGTTCTTTTTCTGAGGCATAATGCTCGAACCGGTCGAAAACGCGTCGTCAAGCTCTATGTATTTGAATTCATGAGAGCACCAGAGGATTATTTCCTCCGAAAAACGCGATAAATGAACCATGATTATCGACATTACGGACGACAGCTCTATGCAGAAATCCCTGTCGGAAACGCCGTCGAGCGAATTGTGACAAACGTCGTCCATATTGAGAAGCTCCGCAGTCTTGATTCTGTCAATCGGATAAGTCGTGCCTGCGAGCGCTCCGCAGCCGAGCGGCGAACGGTTGAGTCTCAAAACGGCTGAATCAAGTCTCTCCTTGTCTCTTAAAAACATCTCGGCATACGCGAGCATATAATGACCGAACGTGACGGGCTGGGCGCGCTGTAAATGCGTATATCCGCTCATAACCGCGTCGGAATATTTTTCGCCCGCATCGGCAAGCACGCCGATAAGCTTAGTAAGCATTTCACGGATCGTTTTGCATTCGCTTCTCAAATAAAGTCTTACGTCCAAAGCGACCTGATCGTTTCTGCTTCTCGCCGTGTGAAGCCTCTTGCCGGCGTCGCCTATGCGCGAGGTAAGCTCACCCTCGACGAACGTATGTATGTCCTCGCTGTCGGGGGGAATGACGAGAGAGCCGTCGGTAAGCTCTTTTTCTATCTCTTTTAAGCCGTTTATAATTTTGTCCGCGTCCTCGGGTGTTATTATTCCGTTCATGCCGAGCATTGCAGCGTGGGCGATACTGCCCTCGATATCCTCTTTATACATACGGCTGTCGGTTCGTATCGACGAGTTGAAATCGTTCGTCGTTTTCGAAACCTCCTTGCTGAATCTGCCTGCCCAAAGTTTCATTTATATTTCCTCTTTATTCCTCTTGATTAATTGTTTTTCATAGTCTCTTTAAGAAAATCGACCGCTTTTCTTATATCCTTTTCCGGGTCATCGCCGACCTCGCGCTCAATAGTAAGGAAGCCGTCGTAGCCTATCTCCTCAAGAGCCTTTAAGTACGCGGGGAAATCAACGCTTCCCTCGCCGAGCGGAACCTCGATAAACGAGTCCTCGGTAACGATAACGTTCTGCTTCATTCCGTAGATGACCTCGGGGTCGAGATAATAAAGCTGTCTGCCGTCCTTTGCGTGAGTGTGGACGATATAATCTTTAAGATTGTGAACAGCCTTAACGGGGTCGTCGCCCGTGACCATAACGAGGTTCGCAGGATCGAGATTGACCGCAACGCCCTTTGAATTAAGAGAATCAAGGAAGCTTTTAAGAGTAAGCGAAGTCTCGGGACCCGTCTCTATCGCAAAATGCGCGTCAAGCTTATCGGCGTATTCTGCAAGAGAGAAGCACGCCTCCTGCATGATTTTGAATCTGTCGCAGCTGTGATCCTCCGGGACGACGCCGATATGCGTAGTTACGATATTTGTTTCAAGATCCTTCGCAAGATCGAGAATTCTCTCCGATTTCTCAACCTTCATCGCATTATTTTCTTTAATCGTGAATCCGCCCGTGCCGAGATCTCCGCACAGCGCGGAAATAACGAGTCCGTTGTCCTTGACGAGCTTTAAAAACTCTCTTCTCTTTTCGGGTGTGAGATTTTCGGGAGCCATGTCTCCGCGCGTAGAGTAAACCTGTATACCCTTTGCGCCGATCTTCGCCGCCTTTTCAACCGCCGTTCTTATGTCGCAGCGGAAGCTGTCTATTATTACGCCTATGGGAAAATTCTTCATAACGAGTCCTCTCATTCGATTTTTTGTTCAATTTGTTTATACGGTTTAATATTTTCTCGATAACAGTATAACGCGGATAGTTATTTATGTCAATAAAAAGAAAAAGTACGGCATAAGTTAAAAGAACACCGGAAAAACGTTCGTAAAAAAATTTAAAAAAAACTTACGAAAAACGCTTGACATCCCCGGCTCTCTCTGCTATAATACAAAACGTTCCACGGAACATGCGAGAGTGGCGGAATCGGCAGACGCGCACGTTTGAGGGGCGTGTGGTAATCC